>QMZE01000109.1 GCA_003663025.1 Archaeoglobales archaeon | reverse complement strand
TAATAACAACAAAATTGAGGGTAATAAGCTGAAAAGCAATGTTAGATACCAGTTATATGCTATTAGATGTCGTGCAATTTATGTTGAAAACAACAAAATTGAACGAGGTCGTGGATTGTATTGTTACAAATGTATGGATTCTGTATTTTCAGGAAACAATATCGAATACTCAAAATATGGAGTTTATCTCTATGGTGGAAAGAACAATACAATTATTAGCAATCAAATAAACAGAACATCGCGTGGAGTGCTCTTAGAAAGAGCTAAAAATTGCATATTAATGAAAAATAAGATAATAAACTCTACATCATACAGTATCTTCCTGAGTAATTCGGAAAACAACTTAATTTATGATAATGTTTTCAATAGTAACAGGAATGTTTACATATCTGGAAACTATCACAACACTTGGAACGTTACAAAACAATCTGGAACAAACATATTGGGCGGAAATTACATTGGCGGTAATGCATGGCTCAAGCCAGATGGAAGTGGATATTCACAGGTGTGTAGTGATAGCAATGGAGATGGGATATGTGATGTGCCTTACAAAATAAACTCCCAGAACATTGATTATTTGCCATTGAAATCTTTTATGATGTCTGAATGCTTCGTTGAAAAAATTGAATTTTTATAATTAGTTTTCATTTATTTTCCAATGACATACTTATAACAGAGCAAGAGTAGGTTGTAAACATTTAGTTCAAGTTGTTTCCACTTAAAGACTTTGAGAGTTGTGTAAAGCTGTCAGATACCGAGATTCCCAGTAAGATAAAATATTATTATAATGATAAATGTTAAGAGACTTGAAGGAATAAGATACCTAAGATACACCACCTCCAGGTTTGAGGAGTAGTATTCCCTTGTAAGTATAAGGCAGAGATGTAGTGGAGATAGCATAACTCCTAAAATACCTCCCCCAGCAACGAGGAGGAGATTCTTTGAAACAACTTCACCAAATCCTATGAAGGGTATCAGGAGTGGAAATGCAATTGCAGAGTATCCCGACTCAATTCCAGTTGCAAAACCTACGATGAACGAGAGTGAAAATGCTACAACATCCTGAGGCAAGAAGTTCAGATCCCTCAAGAGTGAGCTTGCCGAATTAGTCTCAATTATAACCTCCTTGAAGTATAGTAGTGAAATTAAGAGTACGAATATCCTCAAATTAAAAACATTCCTTACAACAACCCTCATATTTGGTTTCACAAACAGACAGAACATGGTCAAAATTGTTGCAAGGGAGTAAAGTAAATCGATTCCAAGTGCAGTTAAAATCATGACGAGGATTATTGGCATAACGTATAGCATTCCAGTGTAATCCCTAACAACCCTTAGCCTCTCAAAAGATATGAATGGAATTCCAGAGACTGCCATAGCAATTGTGATTGGATATGTCGATTTTATCAGCGTCATGTAATCTATCTCAAGGACTGCCAAGGCTATTATAACACTTGGATATATTGGATCTATGCAAGCCCAAATATGCCTAAACCAGTAGTTTAAGAATGTGGCTTTCTCAGGCTTAAAACCAAACCTCTTGAATACATCTCTAAGCATAACAGCTGAAACTATCGCACCACCAGGCATGGGTAAAAATCCAATCATTGAGGGAATAACGAATGTGCTAGCCTTACCAAAGAGGGAGGTTGCGGATCTAGTTATCTTATCCAAAGCTCCAGATTCTTGCATTGAATATGCCAATGTAAATGCCAATACGAATATTGCAATGAACTTGATTGTTTGAAAGTCTTTCAAAGTTGAAAGTAATATCTCAATGGATTTGAAGCCAACGGTTAAAAATCCCAACGTCAAAGCTCCAATAAAGACAGCAAATCCAACGTGAATCCTTCTGATTAGTATCAATATTAGCAGAATTGAAATTATGAGGCTGAGGGATTGATTCATGTGTATACCTTCAGAATCTCACCCATACCCTTACTCCTACCCTCCCTGAATATGAACTTCTGACCCTCATAAACAAACTGTGGATTGTACTTGAATGCAATCCTAACTTTACCCCTATCTCCAGCCTTCATATACTCTTTCTCCATCTCTTTAAATACGACAGTTTCTGATATTGTTTCAATGTGCAAAACTGGCTCATAACCTCTCTTTATCCTCGTAGGATGTGTGAATATGTATATGTCAGCATCGAACTCCCTAACGGCTTTTGGTTCCTCCTTTGTCAAAACCATCCCCCTCCTGAGTTCATCAAACCTCACTCCCCTCAGTGCAATCCCGACTATGTCACCAGCCTCAGCCCTGTCAACCCTGTAGTAGTGCATCTCAATGCTCTGAACCTTTACAATCCTAAACCTACCGTCATTAAATGGTCCAATGTAAACCTCCTCCCCCTCCTCAATCTCCCCCCTCTTGACACTTCCACTCACAACTGTCCCAACACCCGTTATCTTGTATATCCTGTCTATATACATCAAAAATCCTTCACCCTTGTAAGTCCTCTTTGGAAGTCTGAACAGTAACTCCTCAAGCAAATCGTATCCTTCAAGTGTCACAGCAGAAGTCTTTACTATTGGAACAACCAACATCTTTCTCATCAGCCTCGAAACCTTCCTTACATCGTCAATATTTCTTATCAAATATGGTATCCTTCCAACAGTCTTTAGGAGTTGTGAGATCTGATTTAAAACCTCATCAACCCTCTCCCTCGAAACCATATCGATCTTGGTTACTGCTATTATAACGGGTAGATCCATAGCCAATAGAATTCCAAGGTGTTCCTTCGTCGTCCTCATCACACCATCGTTGCATGCTACAACGAGCAATCCGTAATCTATCTTCTGACCCAAGAGACCTCTTATCGTTGTCCTTAACCAGGGTTCGTGTCCAACAGTATCAACGAACGATATCAACTTGTCAGCCTTCTCAGTAACAAAAGCCCTCTCGTTCTTATTTAAAGGATTCTTAAGTCTTATGGGTTTTCCATCCTTAAATCCAAAAACTGTGAAGTGTAAATCTGCACTCAAACCTCTCTCAATCTCATGCTTCAAGGTATCCAAAAATATCCTAACAGCTCCATCTCCATCGTCAGGTTTTCCAGTTATCAGGCAACCTATAAGAGTGCTTTTACCGTGATCTACATGCCCAGCAGTTCCAACTATTACGTGTTCCTTAGCCCTGGACTTGACAATCTCAACAATCCCAACGTATCCAGAATCAACCTTGAACTTCTCAACGGACTTTACCTTTGCAGAAATCTCATTTGCAATTCTCCTTAAAACTTCAACAGTCTCATTAAACCTAACCTCATCAATCCCCTTAAGTTTTCCATCGTCTGAAACTCCAACAACGTATATAGCCTTACCCCTTCCCATGATAATCCTGTGATTCATCTGACAAGCCAACTCCTGAAGCCTACTTTCTTTTAGATGGTAAGATGTCAAATACTCCTTAAACTCTATGTTCTCCCTCTCCCCATTCTGAACAATCTCGCTAAGATCCATTTTGTTCAAATTTGCAATACTGTATATTTAGATTCCGATTATCGAAGAAACGTATTTAAACAAACTTGTGTTTTGCAATTCGATGTTGGAATACGAGTATCTAATTCCACCAGATGAGTATCTAGCTGCTGGAGTTCACATTGGAACTCAAATAAGGACAGGGGACATGAGGAGATTCATATACAAAGTTAGATCTGACGGTCTCTACGTTTTGGACATAAAGAAGCTTGATGAAAGGATAAGGATTGCTGGAAGGTTCTTGGCGAGATTTGAACCTCCAAAGATACTTGTAGTTTCTGCAAGACAGTATGGACAGAAACCCGTGATGATGTTCTCAAAGGCTGTTGGAAGTGACTACGTCATTGGTAGGTTCATTCCAGGAACCCTTACAAATCCAATGCTCAAGGAATACAGGGAACCTGATGTCGTTGTCGTAACTGACCCTACGATAGACAGGCAGGCTGTGGATGAGGCTACAAGAGTTGGGATTCCCGTTGTAGCACTGTGCGATACAAACAACTCAACTTCAAACGTAGATTTGGTCATACCTACTAACAACAAGGGTAGAAAGGCTTTGGCATTGGTTTACTGGTTGCTTGCAAGGGAAGTTCTTAGGAGTAGGGGTGTTGAAGAATTTCCATACACCGTAAGCGATTTTGAAGCGGAGTTGTAATGCCAAACTACTTAGTTGTTCTGCAGGGTGCTTGGATCGTTAGAAATGTTAAGGGGGTAAGGGACGCAATGAACATAGCAGTTGCAGAGGCTGGGAAGAAGCTTCATCCAGACTTGGACTTTGTAGATATAGACGTTGGAGTGACGAGATGTCCAAAGTGTGGCGAAAATCTAAAGAGTGTGTTCTTAGTTGCAAACACTGCTTTGGTTGGACTGACATTTGAGATGAAGGTCTTTAACGCTCAAAACAGGGAGCATGCTGTTAGGATTGCAAAGTATGAACTTGGGAAGAGACTTCAGAGGATTCCACTCGAAGTTTTGGATGTTGTAGAAATAAAGTAAGATTTATTTGCTCTGTTGAAAAAGTTTATGATAAGGGATGAGAAGGATGTAGAGTGGCGAGGAGGGTGTTATGAGATATGTCAGAGGGTATTATAGTAATAAGATAAGATGGGAGGCCGAAGAAATACGATGGCGGTTAAGAGAGTGTCAAGATGATATATTTTTATACAATTATAAGTTATACAATAGGGAGAAAGATTTCATCCAGCTTAGGGTAGATATGAATTGGACTTTGTTTTTAAATCTATTGTAGAATCTTTTAGTTCTTGATTTAAGGGTTGAGAAGATTGTTCTATGCAATTTCTTCTACTGAATTTCTCATTTTCGTAATTGATGTCCATTCTTTGAAGTTTTTATACCAAACTCCCTTATCGACGATAAACTGTTTATTTTTGCAATATAAAACTATTCTTATAAATTTAGATGCTACAAATTGATGTCTGGCCATAGAAACCCAT
>QMZE01000108.1 GCA_003663025.1 Archaeoglobales archaeon | reverse complement strand
GGTGAATGGGAGTCTATTCAAATTATGGATCTCGAGGATGTCGTCATCGAACACATGTACATCGTCTCCACTCATGGCTGATAGGATAGAAATCCATGCACCTATACCACCTGCACCCACTACCGCATGTCTTATTGGTCTTATGTTTAGTTCTCTTTGTCTCTGGTAGATTTCTGGAATCTCATAATCCATTAATCCCACCCCTAATACTCCTCCCAATCCTCCTCCTCTTCTTCTGGGTATTCTTCCTCCTCTGGTGGTACTTCGTACTCCTCCTCTGTGGTAAATTCCTCTCTCCTTCTTTCTTCCTCTGGTAATTCTGTTACGGCATCAAAGTCAGCTTCCAACATCTTCCTTAGTGTATCATATGGACTAGACCAACTACCGTACATGCTATCCATGTTTATATACCTGAATGATTGCTCCAAAATGTCCTTGTATTCAATTAGCTCTACTGGATCTGTGAATCTCTTATTCAATATATATGCAAAGTCTCCCAAGCATACTTCCGGGTTCGAGTGGGGTCCATAAAACGGTTCGTACTTCTTATCCCATAGCTCCACACCCACTACTTTGTACTTTGCACCTTCAGGTACCACTTTGAATACCAAGAATCCTTTGAATCGTTTTTGGTGTTTCTTTGCTATCCTGTATTGTCTACCTCTTCTATAGACGTATTCAAATTTAAAGGATATTGGAAATATGTAACAGTAGTAGTGATTATTATAATCGTAGTATACTTGCATCCCCTCTTTTATACATAGGAAGTGCATTGTTGGCATTCTTATAACTTTCTTTCTCAATTCCTCAATAGTCTTCTCTAACATTTCCAACTCTTCCGTAAATCTTTTCTCCATTATACACGTTAGGAATCCCATTGTTCTATGCAATTTTTTCTCATATTCTTCTACGAGTGGTTGGTAATCCTTACTTTCCAAGATTTGAATCTTGAATGCTCTCTTTCCAATTCTCAATTCAATATCTGTTGGATTGCTTAATGCCTCTACTAAATGATTCATAAATTCTTGTACTTTTGGCTTTGGTACAGGAGTAAAGTTGTTCTCGTCTCCGCCAACTACTCCTTGTATTCTGGATATTGTCTCCCATGCTTGGCTGATACTAATTAGCTTACTATATGCAAAGGTGGTGGCTTTTTGGATTCCTTCCCTGAACTTCTCTGGATTTTCTGATGCCCATTTACAGAAGTTTAAGAAACCGGGACATTGATCACAAAAGTCAATACACCTAGGATTGAATTGGTGTTCATCGGGTAGGTCGAAGAATTTGTAGAATTCTCCGTGATCTTTGAATACGACTCTTGGATTTATGTAGTGTACTCTTCTATTGACTACGGCATCTACTGATCCATCAACCAAAAATCCTGATGTATCTTCCAGCACTACATGTGGAGTTGCCCTGAATCTATTTGCTAGTTCCTCATTTACCTCTATTACTAGTCCAAGTCGAATGAAACTTCCAATACGTATCTCTCTAACGGATAGGGATACTACAAATGTATCATTATGTGTACTCATACACATCACCTCATGTAAAAAAAGGGTATTTGGTTTTTGGTGGTGGAACCATGACCACCACCATCATGCCTCCTTATCACGAGGCACGATGGTGATGGTCATGGCCCCACTTATTGGGAAGTCGTCTCTGGTTAAGGGAGGATCCGTAACGAATCTACGGATCCCCCAATTCCTAGCTATGGAAAGTAGTTGATCTAGGTGGAGGGGGGCATCAACCTCCACACTATTATCTCCATATACTATCTTTATTTTAGGAGTAGCCTCGAACACTTCTCCTTCAGTAGTGAATGAGGACATGCTATCACCTCCAGAGGAGACCGATCCTTTTTGGTCTGGGCGGTGCATCGGGGGGATCAGGTCCCAATCCCGCCCTTCATCCACTCCCCCCGAATGGGGAGGAAGCTTTCTCTCCCCATTCGGATTGGGGGTTTCTGGACTACTCATCATTATATGTTATCACCATGATAATGATCATAATCAACATATATATACTTTACTATTCATATATGATCATGTAGTATTCATAAAATGCTCGAAAATGGATAAAAGTAGTGTGGGTTTTTAGCATATATAGTATAATATGTATATATAAGGGTTATTTTGTGAATAAAAGTTAAGGATAATCAACATAAAATTATGTAGTGTATTAATCTACTTAGGATCCCCTTTAAATCGTCCTCGACTCCTCGACTGGAATTCCACTAACGGAATCACTACACAAATTTATGTTTAAGAAATATCGATAATAAGACATATTGTAAAATCAGAAAAAACTTTTGGGACCTCGACTCGAATGGGATCTGGAAAAAGTGGAATTCAATAGTTTTTGGAATAATACTAACTTAAAGTACAATACCAATAATCATAATGATTATCAAGTAACTTTTACATGATAATATCATTAATATGTACTATAATGCTAAACAATTAATGACTAAAAGAGATAAAAACGAATAAAAGTGAAAAAAATGAGTAGTAAAGTATATATATGAGATTATCATATATATCATGGTGAAAAACATGAACATGAAGAAGTTAGATCTAGAAGTAGAAGAAAGAATAAGAAGAACAGCAAACAAGCATTACTTAGTCTTTACTACTGAAGAACTAGAAATAGTGAAAAAAGCTTTAGGATATAGCACAAATAAAGCTTTAGCTAAAGTAATAGCACAAATATGCAATATGGTACTAGAAGGTAAAAGAGTAGTGATAGACTTAGAAGGTATATATCTCTTAGAAGAATAAGAAGGAAAAAAAGAAAAAGAAAAAATAAATTTATTTTTTTTCTTTATCCTTTTTAAAAAGAGGTCGTTTTAACCTCTTTTTAATGGTTAAGCTTATATATATCATAATCATTATATATATGATAAACATGAAATTAGTAAGACTAAAACTAGATATAGATATGAAAAAGAGAAAAAATAAGAGATCTACATGGATAACTGAAATAGTAAGAATAGCTAATACAAAATGTGTTCTAGTAAAGTTAGTAGATAATGAAAATGGAAAAACAAAAAGATACTACCTATTTACTAGAGATATGGAAAAAGATCAATACTTGCAATATCTTAGACTACTACCTAAAAGTGTAGTAAAAGATGTACTAGATTTACTATTTGAGATATCCATTTTTAACTAAAACTAATATTTTTTTTATCTCTTTTTCCAAAAAAGAGGTTATTCTATCCTCTTTTTTAATGCTATTTTTCCTTAATATTACATTATTATACTATATTATATGTATTATATGTAATAACATGTTTTTCTCTTAATTTTCCATGATAATAACATTATATTATACTATATTACTATATGTACATATTAGACTTTTAACCCTAATATCTCATATTTTTTCTTATATTACATTATTATATTATATGTAAATATTGTACTAACATGTTGATAACACAAAATCAGAATAGCACAATTATAGTACATATTATTATATGTATATATTAGACTTTTTACTTAGTATAGAGATAAACATAAAATAGCATTATACGAATAGAAAATTATATATATGATGATCATCATATATATATTGTGATAGATATGATAGATATGTACTTAGTATATGTGATATCTCAGTTACTAAGTATATACATATACAAATTATTGAAAAAGTATAGTCTAAAGCTATATCTAAGACTAACTAAATCCTATATTATTGTACTTTAGTATCTTTTTTCTATCTTAGCTTTTTTCATTATCTCATATGCTATTAGCTATTCCAAAAACCCTAAAAAATCGTTTTTGAATAACTTTTATACGTAAGACTTATATATGAGTACTTTAACCTATACTTTTTCAGATTAAAAAAGAGGTTAAAACGACCTCTTTTTAAAAAGGATAAGAATACCAAAAAGTGTAAGTGATAGATAACCAAAAAGCTTATATATCTCATATATAAGCTTTACTATTCTTTTATTTTACAAAATCAAATTTTTGGTTTTTTGGGTTATCCCAAATAAGCTAAAAAGTACACATATCTCATGATAATACCATGATTTTCTCAAAAATCAGATAAAATAAAAGTTAAACAATAGTTATAATGATCATCATGTTTATCATATATATTGAAGAATATTGAAAATTTTTGGTTATTATCCAATTCCAACATAAATTTGGATAGAATTATGAGAAAATATTTTATTCTCAAACAAATATTCAATAATAAAGTAGAAAATGAGAAAATAAAACAAATATAAAAGTATTCAAATTACTAACAATACTCTTATAATTTTCCAATAACATGGAATAGTGAAAATGAACATGATAGATAGATAACTTAGCATATCAGAATTAGCATATAATACACATAAGTACAATTATCTATAGTCTAATAGAACATATAGAACATAAAGACCATAAAGACCATAAGAGTAAAGCTAAAAGTAGAGATAAGAGTAAATAGTAAAGTATTGTTAATTAATTAATTAATAATTAATTAATTAATTAGGGTTACATTATTTTGTTTAGCTATTCGATTATCTTTAATCTCATATCTCAATTCTTTTAAATCTTAGCTTATCACTCAGAAAATCTTAAGAGAAAAATAATGATATTACTAAGAGTAATATTTTCTTAAAAATTTCACATATCTTTTAAAAATTTCACATATCGATAATTAGCATATATATACACATAAGTAGTACACTATATTCACTAAGTAGTCTTCTTAAATTTTCAAGTCTTCAGAAAAACTTGAATAAAATCTAAAATCAATGTCTTAATAGTATAGCTATTGAAATAAGTAGTAGTCATAATGATATAATACATTTTTCTTTACTACATAAATTTATGTTGATCTTTTTTAATGACAATTTACATTATTTGTTGCATATCACTTTTATTCGATTTTTGTGGCTTTTTGCACATTTTTGGAGATGGAAAAGGCATATAATATAT
>QMZE01000107.1 GCA_003663025.1 Archaeoglobales archaeon | reverse complement strand
TACTCAGTTGGTAGATTGGTTTATAGCGTTACCGAAACCCGTAAAGCAATTCATAGCGGTTATTATAGTTCTCATTGCGTTATTAGGCCCAATTATCGGATTACTAACAACTTTAGGCCCGCTACTCGGGGCTATCGGAATAGGCGGAACGGCCGCCGCTGGCGGTATTACAGTCTTAGGTGTATCCTTGGGAACTTTAATCCCCGTTATCGGCTTGGTTATCGTGGCGATAGCGTTACTATACGTGGCTTGGGTGAACAATTGGGGGGGAATCCAAGACATCACTTACGGGGCCATAGACGCTATAAGTGAGGGAATTAATACATTTGTGGAAATTATGACTGAGACATGGGAAACGGGATTAGCATTAATAAAAGCTATTTGGGCTGGCGATTGGCAAGAGGTAGAAAACATACTATTAGACATATTTGGTAGGTTACCGGGTCCATTAGCCGATTTTGCGGAATTAGGATTAGGAATAATAAAAGACATGATGGGGGCCATTGTAGCAATATTTAGCGGCGATTGGGATAAAGCCGCCGAATATATGGCCAAGGCCATGGAAAAAATCCAAGAGCTAATCTTAAACTTAGGGAAATGGATGTATGAGGCGGGAAAAAATCTAATAAATTCTCTCGTCCAAGGTATTCAAGACGCCGTGGCCGCCGCTGGTGACGCGTTAAGTGAGGCCGCCGAGGGCGTTAGTGACTATTTCGGTGGTTCACTACCCGAAAAAGGACCACTAAAAAACATCTATAGGTATGGCCAAGAATTAGCGGAATTTTACGCCGCCGGCATTTCTAAGGGATTATCGAGAGTAGAATCGCAATTATCGGTTAATATTTCGATACCCACAGCTGTAGGAACAACTTACAATGTTTATAAATTAGAGCCAAAAATCGAAATGGTTAACAACACAGCTGTAACGCCATACGATTTGAAAAGTATGCTAACTCAGATTTTCGAGGAACTTTTAAGCGATTATCATAGGAGGGCCTACTAATGGGGAAGACTATCCAATTAACGAGAGGGGCGGTTACAATAACTTTTGAGCCGGTCCCAGAAATTCGCCGGTCTTTAGAGAAAAAGTTAGCTATATTTTCATTTCAAAGCGGAAGGACGGAAGTTATAGATGATGGACGCGGTGAACAAACTATTATGTTGATTTGGCACCCACAAACGGATGATAGTCAAACGAAAGAGGAAAAGATAGATTATCTATTTTCGCAAACGAGAGCGGGCGGAAATCCTTGGACGTTTAGATGGGGAATTTCTGGCGAACCCGGGGCCCGCGAGTTTTCAGTACATATAAAGAGTATTAGGGAAATGGAAACGGGCGGCGATGTTAGAGATAGCACCGTGATAATAGAGCTAAAGGTGATAGAATCGTGACAAGTCAACAAGTTTTAGTTAACGATGTGGATTATAGTAATTATGTAAGCGAGATAGTTGTAAGTAGTAGCGTTACGCTTTATACTCGGAATTTTAAGTTACAGCTGTATGACCCCGCCCAAGAGCTAAATAATACTTTTCAGTATCGCGATGATGTAAAAATATATCTAAATGGGAATCTCGTTTTACGCGGAAGGATAGAAAACGTGGAAAAAAGGCAATTTAATATAGTTATTTCTGGCCGAGATTACACAGCGAGGTTTTTAGATAGGCTATTAATAAACGAATCATACACAAATAGAGAGATATCCGATATAATAAAAAATTCCACGGATGGGCTAATCAAAAAATATACGCCCGATATCACTACAAATAATGTTCAAACCACTAACAAGAATGTAACGATATCGTGGAAAGGTGTCCCGCTATTAAAAGCATTGCATGAGTTAGCCGAGATTGTAAACTATGATTTCTATGTTGACGATAATAAAGACCTTAACTTTTTCCCGCGGGCGTCAAAAGATAGCGGTTTAACCTTATCATCCACAACTAACATACTTACTTATTCGGCCCCCGATATCGGTAAAAATGTTGTCACAAGATTAACATTTTACGGGAAGGAAGGGATTTGCGTCCAAGTGGAAGATTTGCAAGCACAACAACAATGGGGCGTGATAGATAAAACAATAGTTGACCCCGCGATAGAAGACGAAACTACCGCTTACGATAAGGCTAAGTCAATTCTAAAGCGATTGGCGAATCCTATGCAGAGAGTTACAGCTGTATGTCTAATAAGCGATATAACGGGTCTAAAGCCCGGGCAAATTGTAACCATAAACATCCCAGAAAGAGACATAAACGGCCAATATATCGTTTTGGAATTAACGTATAAGGCCCCGCCTTGGACGGCGGAAATTAAGACTGTAGCTTACAGTTTGGAACTACAAGACATCTTGGCGGATATAACTAAAAAGGTGTTAGACATAGACATGAGAGACGCGGATTTAGAGGCCACGCCAACAAGATATTTTGGTGTGGAAGACACACAGAAACAGCGGGTTATCGTTAAGATTTATAGAACTTTTGTTAATGCCGGCTATATTTTCGGGCATGATATTTATTCTAAGTTTGGGACCGCCAAATTTGGATATTCGGCGGGTAGTGAGGAATTGATTTGGAGTAATGAGACATGACGATAGCGTTAGTTAGCGAATGGTGGGACCGGTACGGGAAAAAGGATAAGAAAAACAAGATTAACGAAATAATTACAGCTGTAAATAACAATACCGATAATTTCGCTAACTATTATACCAAAACGGAATTACAAACATCGGGCCAGTCATCGGTCCATTGGGATAACATCACAAATAAGCCGAGTACATATCCACCGTCATCGCATAGTGACCATCCCTCGATAAGTATCGGCGGGACCACGGTTATAACCGATACGAGAGTCTTACAGAATGTTACCGCCGACGCGTCTATTATCACATCGGGCGTATTCGCATTAGCGAGAATTCCCAAGATACCATACACAAAATTAGACACTTTAGATACGCCATCCGATGGCGAGGTCCTAACTTATGACGCCGGGAACGATTCTATGGAATGGACGCCCATCCCGTCATCTGTTGATGAGAAAGTTAAAGCCGATAGTAATGATTCCACGGCGGGATATCTGGCCGATAAAGTAGATAATTCCACAATCGCGGTAAATACATCTAATCACTACCTATATGTTTTAGATTCGCCGAAATGGGGCGGGTACTCACGTGGTGACGCCCAAACGATAGGCGGAAATATCACAATAGGCGGAACTTTAAAAGTAAGTGGAAATAACATAATAGATTCAGCGGGGAATACTATTTTTGTATTAGGAAATCCAACAACTTTATATAAAACATTAAAACCATCCGCGGATGGTTCAATAGAATTAGGAACTTGGTCATCATACAGATGGAAATCCGTTAATACTGTAAGAGTTAAAACTAATTATATTAACCCCGATATTGATACCGATGTGTATATTTTTTATAACTCGCCAAATGCACCATCGCGTAAGATAATTCTCGGACGAAAAAACGCGACATCAAGCGAGACTACAAAGGATTCACCGCGATTAGTATTCCGTGGTTCATATTGGGATAGTGGTGCGGGTACGGCAAAAGATTACGACGCCATGATATTCTTAGATATGATAGGACAGCCCTCTGGGTATATACGCTTTTACATTGGCGGCGGCGAGAGGTTTAATATTTTTTCAAACGGTGATATTAAGTGTTTTGGCGATTTAACCGTTGGCGGAAACGACATAAAGGATTCGGGTGGTAGCGTCCGTATAACAATCGGCGGAACATACACCAGAATCAGAACAAATAGCGGATATGTAGACCTTGGACCCCAAAACACATCATATTGTCATTTTAACACCGACCGAGGCCAATTCTACTTTAATAAGCAAATTATAGTGAATGGAAATATTCGTAGATATGGGAACAGTTCCGAACTTCCACTATACGGTGCTCAAGGCGGTTTTGACTACGGTGCATCTATGTGGCTTCGTAGCAAGAACTACGGGGATACCGCCACGAAGGGGGCCGCGAGAATACACCTATGTTACGACTCAGATATCGGTAACTCCCCACACTTCGACATATACGTGAGGGACGTTAAAAATGCAACATGGACGGAAATCGCCGATATAGACATGAACGGTAACATGTGGATTAAGGGAGACTTCCAAGTAAAGGGTAACGATGTAAAGGATTCGGGTGGTACAACACGAATTACCTTAGGGAGCACCACGAAAATCACCGCACCTACCATACAATTCATGAAAGACGGTTCAACTCAACTCGGCAAACTATACGATGACTCAGGGAAGCGACGGGCGGAATTTAATGTATTGTCATTCTCCATTAAGTACGGTGGTGCGGTCTACATTAACGTCCGTAATGAAACATCGGGTTATGAACCCGCATATTATATACAAAACGCACCGTATGGGAAATACCTTAAGAAAGTTTTCGACACAACATCATACTATAGGGATGAGTGGTATTTTTACGTTAGTGGTAGTTACAGCAAGAAATTTCACTTCGATAGCACGGGCAAGGCTTGGGCGGCCACGGGATGGACGTCATGCCTTACTGACATACCGCCCGAAAAGGACCCATACGGAAAAACGCTGAGGCAATTACGCCAAATTATTCGCAATGAACATACTAAACCAAAAGGCCCACAAGAAATAAATGATAAACTTTTCGAGTCAAAACCCGATAGTTTAGATAAAAACATTAAATCTTATCGCATAAAAGCCGAGTATGAAGAAATGTATGCCAAGAATATATCGTTATTAGCAATTGCTAACGCCAAGATTTTGGATTTTTTATTAGATTTATTAATTAAAAAGGGTGTTTTGTCAGATTCGGATTTAGATTATATGATGGGTGGTTAATATGGACGAATGTATATATAGTTTAAGGCTTTCAGCGGCCGAAATAGCATTTTTGGAACAAGTTAGACAACAAGCGGGATTTAGCAATCTTAACGATTT
>QMZE01000106.1 GCA_003663025.1 Archaeoglobales archaeon | reverse complement strand
TAATCTAAACGTCTGGCTGTTCTCAAAAACCTATCAATCATCTGAGGATAAGATAGAACGTGAAGGTGTATGTAGTTTGCAAGTGTATTCTTCTTCAGTATTCCATCGTGCCTACCATCCACACCCTTCCCCCTCTTAACTTCATAAGCAAATTCCAACCTTTCAAGTGGCAGGACGTCGGAGTAGTGAAACTCATGCCCAACTATCGTATCTCCCCTCTTGCTTATTGGATTTGATTTAATTACCCTGTAAATACAGTAACCCAAGGCCTGAAATTTAACGTGCATCCTCGTCTTAATTGGTAGAAATCCAACCATATCAAACTCCCCTCCCCTGGTAATTATGCTCTCACCCAAAAACATCAAGCCACCACACTCAGCGTAAACTGGCTTACCCTCATCACAGAAATTGTAGATAGATCTCCTCAGTGACCTGTTCCTCTCAAGCTCCTCAGCAAATACCTCAGGAAACCCTCCACCTATGTATAGAGCATCAACATTTGGTAATTTTTTATCATTGAGGGAGTCTATTACAACGACTTTGGATCTATTTGCAAGTGCATCTATGTTGTCTTGATAGTAGAATGAGAATGATCTATCTCTAATAACCCCAACCTTTAAATTATAGTTTTTTCTCTCAAATATTGGATTTTCGTTGACCTCCTCAATTTCGGGAGCCTTGTAAGCTAAATCGACAATCCCATCAACATCGACATTCATCTCAATCAAATCTGCAAGCTGATCGAGTAGGTCTTCAAAATCTCTCTCATAAGCTGGAATTAAACCAAGATGTCTGTAAGGCATATTTACAGATGTCCTTGGAATCAATCCAAACACTTTAAGATTTGCAAGCCTCTCAACAGATTTCCTAACCCTATTGGCGTGTCTAGGATTTCCAACCCTATTCAAAATCACACCCTCCAACATCACATCCCGATCGAACAACTTGTAACCAAGGAGCATTGCTGAAATGCTGCGGTTTATCCTCTCAGCATCTGCAACAATTATTACTGGAGATTTCAAAATCTTTGATACACTTGCAGTGCTTCCCTTTTCATCCAAGGAATTGTGAGAGTCGTATAATCCTGTTTTACCCTCTATTACGGCAATGTCTGCTCCCCTAAAGTTTCTCTCAAAAGTCTCCAAGAGATCAAACTTGGATAACATGAAATCATCCAAATTTATGGAGTGTCTTCCAGTTGCAATGTAATGAAAACTTGGATCAATGAAGTCTGGTCCAACTTTGTATGGTTGAACCTTGTATCCACGATTAATCAAAGCCCGCATCAAACCAATTGAGATCATCGTCTTGCCAACCTTACTCCTGACTCCCGCTATGACAACCCTTGGAATGTCCATAGATTTGATTTTCTTTGAGACTTAAATTTGTTCTGATTTACCTCCCAAGAATTTAAAAAATCCTGGAGGCACCTTGGATTATTGAAATCGAAAAGGTCAAACCTTTAGCCTATAAAGTTAAAAACAAACTTGTCCAACACTACAATCGTATGTTGACACTGATGCCGAAAGTTATTTATTTTGAAAATACATCTCAGAGGCGATGATAGAACTCTTGTTGGATGAAGGTAGCATATCACGTTTCTCAGAGGGTTATTTTGGAACTGTTGATGGAAGACCAGTTTGTGTTATGTATAAGGATGGGGAGTTCAGTGGTTGTAAGACTGAAATTTTAGATTTTGCTTTGAAGGTTGGGATCCCAATTGTAAACATCTTCAACTGCGAAGGATTTGAGGTGAGCATGGGGACACTCTCAGATGTTTCAAATCTCTTATCAAAGCTTGGATTGGCAAACGGTGTAGTTCCAAGGATAACAGTCTTTTTAAATAAAGTTCACTGGCTACTGAGCTATCAAACTGACTTTGTTGCCATGAGTGAAGATACGGAATACAGTGTAGTCATGCCAGACATCATAAAGTCATTCACGGGGAGAGATGTTGAGATTTCTGCAGAGTTCCATTCAAAGTCGGGAAACTGTCACATAATAGGTGAGAGTGATGAGATCGTATTTAGCCTAATAAGAAAGCTTCTAAGTTTTTTACCTTTGAACAACATGGAAGATCCACCAATAGCTGAAACAAGAGACGATGTGAGAAGAACAATTGACTTCGAAATCCCATCAGACCCCTATCAACCTTTCGATATGAAATCCCTCATCTCTCAGACACTCGACGATGAAGACTTCTTTGAGATTCAGGATAGATTTGCACAAAATGTTATAATTGGATTTGGCAGGCTTGACGGTGTGAGTGTTGGAATTGTTGCAAACAATCCAGCTTACAGGTTGGGTTGCCTGGATGTCGATGGTATCAGGAAGGTAACTTATTTTGTTAGATTCTGCGATGCTTTCAACATACCAATTGTAAACTTTGTTGACACACCTGGGTTCCTACCAGACTTCGATCAGGAGATTGCTGGATTGGCAAAACATATGAGCAGACTGATAGACATTTATTCACAGGCAACAACACCAGTTTTAACCGTCGTAGTTAGGAAGGCTTACTCTGGATTTATAGGAATGGGTTTGACTGGATCGGATGTGATTTTTTCCTATCCAAAGGCAGAGTTTGCTGTGATAGATGCAGATACGGATTCTTCAATACTGAATGTTGACAGAGAGAAATACGTTGAAAATGTTAGGAGGTATGCAATTGATACGTTTGTAAATGATGTTATAGATGTGAAGTGGACGAGGAGCAAACTTATAAATGCCTTGAGATTGCTTGAGGCAAAGAGGAAGAAGTTACCTCCAAAGAAGTGTGATGTGTTATGAGTCCTGAGGAGTTCTTGGCATGTGTTGCAGCTGTGAGGAGGTTTGTTAGGGATAAGGTTAACATGCCAAACGACTACAAAATTGGTAGATACTGGAAGGTTTTGGGGAGGATGAGAATGTGAGGTATAGAATTAAGGTTTTCGATAGGGAGTTTGAGGTTGAGGTTGAGGAGATAGAGAGAGATCTATTTGAGGTTGTCGTGAACGGTAAGAGGGCTGTGTTGAGAGTTACCAAAACCGATATTAACAGTTAAGCCCAACTTTTATAGGTGGAAGTCTTTGGTGTTGATATTGTTGGTGAGAAGAGGTTTGCTCTGTTTATACTTGAGAAGGGGGAGGAGAGGGTAGTATCTAAAGCTAAGCTCTTCAGACTCATAAGGAGATTTCGTCCATCCATTGTAGCAATAGATAACGTATTTGAACTTTTTGAATCTAAGGAAGAGTTGATAAACTTTCTTAAGAACATACCACCAAAAACAAAGCTTGTTCAGGTTGCAAGGAAGTTTTCTCTGCCATCTCTGGCAAGGAGGTTTGGACTGAACATAAATCCAAGGAACCCTATGGATGAGGCAAAAGCATGTGCATACCTTGCTAAGATTGGAATAGGTGAGGAGGTTTCAGTCTTTACAGACAGAACTGTAATTACAGTATCGAGGAACAGGAGCTTGGGTAGGGGAGGGTGGAGACAGAAGAAGTATATGAGGAAGGTTCACAACTCTGTTAGGCAGGTCTTCAATGAGATAAAGAGTAAGCTTGAAGATTTGGGCTTGGATTATGTTGAAGAGGTTAAGCTTGGATACGGTGGTATTTCAAAGGGCATTCTGATTGTGAATTCACCAAAAGAATCAATTCCAATAAACTCCTTTAGATTTGGAGATGTTCAAGTTAGAGTTGAGGCTGTTGAGAAGGAGAAGGTTGAATTTATACCACTGAGGAAATCTAAGCCATTTTTGATTGTTGGAGTTGATCCTGGAACTACAACTGCAGTTGCAATGCTCGATTTAAATGGAAACCTGTTGGATGTTAAGAGTAAGAAGGAGTGGAGATGTGGTGATGTCATAGAACACATAACTTCTGTTGGAAAGCCTGTTGTTATTGCCACCGATAAGTCAAATCCCCCAGAACTTGTTTTAAAGCTAAAGACATCTTTCAATGCAGTCCTTTGGACACCAAAGGAGGATATGAGTGTTGAGAGGAAGAGGACATTGACTTCGGGTTACAGGTATCTGAATGACCATGAGAGAGATGCAATTGCAGTTGCAATATCGGCATACAACACATTCAAGAGTAAGATGAGAAACGTTGAGAAGAGGGTTCCAGCTGGATTGGATGTTGATCTAGTTAAGGCTGAGGTTATAAGGGGATGCTCCTTAAAAGAGGCAATCAGATGTGATGAAAAGAGGGATGAAAGGGTTGAGAGGGTTGAGAGGAAGGAATATCCAAGTGTAAACTTTAAGGTTTTGGAGGAGTTGAGGAGGGAGAATGAGATTTTGAGGAGGAAGTTGAAGGATTTGAGTGATGAGGTTGAGAGGTTGAGGTGTAAAATTGTTGAGATGTCGAAGGATACATACGAGAGGATAAGGAGGGAGAAACTCATAAGATCTTTGCAGGGTGAGATATCTGAACTTAGGAAGAAGTTGAAGGAGAGGGATGAGAGGATTTCAGAGCTTGAAAGGTTGATAGATGAGTTAAAGAGGATGAAGATTCTTGAACTGAGTGGTTGGAAGAGTGTAAAGGTTTTAAAGAAGTTTACGAGGGATGAGATTGAGAGACTTGAGAGGGATCTTGGGATTGAGAGTGGTGACATAATCTTTATAGATGATGCAAGTTGTGGAGGTAGGAGTTCTGCTGAGTATCTCTGTGAGAGAGGTGTGAAGGCTGTTATAGTTAAGGGTGAGATGTCACACCTTGCCAAGTCTGTATTTGATGAGGAGGGAATTCCAGTTATTGATGCGTGTGATCTTGAGATTGTTGAGAGTGATTGGTTTGCTTTGGTTAAATACGATAGGTTTGAGGATGTTTACAGGAGGAAGATTGACGAGATGGGGAGAAGGAAGCTTGACAAGATTGAGGAACTTTTGATAGAATACAGGAGGAGAAAGAAATTATGACAGTATCGTAACGTTCTTAGTTGTTACTGGTAATACACTTACTTCTTT
>QMZE01000105.1 GCA_003663025.1 Archaeoglobales archaeon | reverse complement strand
GAAGGTCTGTCACTGCTACGTTGTGCTCCCGTAAATACAACTGGAACTGGCGTTGAGAGCATGAATGCAAGGGCTGAGGATGTGTAGTGCATTGTGTCCGTTCCATGCGTAACTATCACACCCTCGTAACCATCCTTTATAGCCTTGTAAACCTCCCTAGCAAGCTCTATCCAGTTTCTTGGCTTCATGTTCTCACTCAATATGTTATACAGTAGCTTTGCATTGACATTGCAGACTTCAGTAAGCTCTGGAACCTCTCCAACAATCTCCTCAGCAGTAAACTGACTTGTAACTGCACCAGTCCTGTAATCAACCTTACTTGCAATTGTCCCACCTGTGGATATTATCATGACGTTTGGTAACATTTCGTTCTTTGCAATCTCTGGCTTTGGAAATTCAATTGGTTTCTCCTCAACAACCTCTATCAACTCATAATCCTTAAATCCAACGTTGTAACCACTGTCAAGCTTCAAAACAAGGCAGTCCGTAAATGATGGCATCACTATTCCCTCAAATATCCTACCCTTTGCCCTTATCCTAACCCTCTTTCCATGCATAACCCTCGTAGAGTTCAAAATTTTTAAACTTTAGACATGTCGACATGTGGTTGTAATACAACATGAACATTTTAAAAGGTTCCAGTTTACGAGTAGTTTTTTAGTCAGGATCGAGCATAAAAATATCTTTCTATCTCTGCTATCTTCCCGAAAGGTTTTTCAAATTCCAAGCTCAAACTCAAAAAAGAATTTAGGCTTGTTTTCGCAGTAATTTAGCTCTTCTTTGACAAATGACTTTGCTGTCAGATAATTTATCTTTGTATGAACACTCATCAAAATTCGTTCCTCTCTACTACAGTTAAACGTAGTATCGCTCTCTGTTCGCTTTAACAAGTTTCGTCTATAGCAACAAGACTCCGTCAAAATTGGCAGTTTATCTTTGAGATTCCTTATACATATCACTGTGTGAGAAGATGAAACTCTGAAAGAATCCTTATCGTTGAAGATGCCTGAATGTATGTATCCCTCTTAAGTTTCCTTTCTCTCACAAGCTCCTCTATTAGATAGCTAAGAAGTTTTACATGTCCTAAACTTTCATCGGCAGGGTTATATATCAGACCATCAAATCAAAGGCATGCAATTGTCTGAAAGAATAAGAAAACTTCCAAAGTATCTGTTTGCCGAGATTGACGAGATGAAGAAGATTCGTAAAGATGTTATCGATCTGGGTGTTGGGGATCCGGACATACCAACTCCAAGACACATAGTTGAAGCCATGAAGAAGGCTGTTGAAGATCCCAAGAATCACAGGTATCCAAGTTACGAGGGATCAATTGAATTTAGAACTGCTGTCTCGGAGTTTTATGAGAGGAGGGGTGTGAAGTTGGATCCTGAGAGTGAGATCATAGCTCTGATAGGTTCAAAGGAAGGTATTGCACATCTCCCCCTAGCTTACGTAAATCTTGGAGACTATGTCATAGTTCCAGATCCAGGTTATCCAGTTTATAATGCTGGAACGATACTTGCTGATGGAATTCCTTATAAGATTCCACTGAGAAAGGAGAATGGTTTTCTTCCAAACCTCGATGAGATACCATCGGAGATTGCAAAGAAATCCAAGATAATGTTTTTAAACTATCCAAACAATCCAACATCAGCCGTTGCTGAGAGAGAATTTATAAAGTCTGCGATAGATTTCTGCATTGACAACAAAATAATACTAGCCCACGACTTTGCATACGGTGAGATAACTTTTGACGGTTACAGGGCTAAGAGCTTCTTGGAGTTTGAAAATGCTTTTGAGGTTTGCATAGAGTTCAACTCCCTATCAAAGACATTCAACATGACGGGATGGCGTATAGGATTTGCTGTTGGAAGTTCTGAGATAATCAAGGGTCTCCTGAAGGTCAAGACAAACGTTGACAGTGGAGTATTTCAAGCTATTCAGGAAGCTGGAATAACTGCTTTGAGGAGTGATGTGAGTGTAATAAGGGATATTTGCAAGATTTATGAAGAGAGGAGGGATGTATTAGTTGAAGGTTTGAGGGATGTTGGTTTGAGTGTTGAAAAGCCAAAGGCTACTTTTTACGTTTGGTGTGAGGTTCCAGAAGGCTACACCAGTGTAGAATTTACAAAGAAGCTCTTGGAGGTTGGAGTTTTGGTTACGCCAGGTGTTGGATTTGGGGATTTTGGTGAGGGTTTTGTCAGATTTTCCTTAACTAAGGATGTTGAAACTGTGAGGGAGGCTGTTGAGAGGATTGGGAAGTTGGATCTCCAACCATGACAAGGTCGAGTGTCAAGAACTTTACATCCCTCAAATCTCTAAATAGGAATCCTGCTGGAACCCTCAGATTTACAGGTGTGGAAGAACACATATCGTTGAATGCTGGGATAATGAGAACCTTTGAATCCCTCCATCTACCAAAAACCCAAACCCTCTCCTTAAGACCATTTAGATTTATTGATGGGTGTGAATGTGCAGCTATCAGATTCTTACCAACCTCCTTTGGCTTCACGTGACCGTGGATTAGGTGGAATTTACCTATATGAATCTCCCTTTCACCCTTCAAACCTCCATCGTGATTTCCCTTTACAAGTGTAAAATCCAAATTTTCAACCATCTTCTGAACCCTCCAATCGTAGCCAATTCTGTGCTTGAGATCACCAAGTATTACAATCTCATCAACCCTCATTTTTTCTGCAATCTCCTCAATTCTCCTCACAACAAACTCATCGTAAAATCTGACCAATCCAAGGTGCAGATCCGCAACTACAAGATACCTAATCCTACCTCTCAAGATCAATGCAGGTTCATTCTCTATGAGTTCCAGCCTCATACTTCAGAGGTATCAAACCAACTATCCCAAGTATTACCGCACCTATCAGTGACTTGAACAGTATCGTTATCTCCCTAGATATGAAGTATTCTGAGAATCCCCAAAGTATAAGTCCAGTTGAGATGAGAAGTAGAAATATGGATATGAACTTCCTGAAATCCTTTCTCTCTACAATGCTGTCAAATATCTTTCCAATCGATATAAAGGCTCCACATCCAACAATCCACCATACCGAGGAGTTTATGAATACCGTTGCAAGTGTAACAAACTCTGAAGTTACAAAGCTCTCAATCCAAACCGCATATATCCCCTGAACCATACCTATCACTACAAATATTAAAGCCATTATATACACGATGAATGAAAACCTACCCTCAATCAGAGACTTCTTGAGTGTTGAGAAGTATTCCTCAACAGACTCCTCAAGCCCGTAAGCCTTTATAAGGAAGTATATACCAAGGACAAGGACTATGCTTCCAACACCAATCTCAGGACTCTTTAGGAAGAGTGAGATTGAATAGACTATGAGTATTATTCCAAGTGGTGTTAACGTGCTCTTTGCAATCTTTGGATCCTCAAACATCTTCTTTAAGATGTAGTATGTGCTTTCAATTGTCTTGCTCTGCTTCACAATTATCCTCCTAACACAGTCTATCTTGAACCTCGATGAGATCAGAGGGAGGACAAACTCATCCTCACTACCATCCGTAACAACTATTGCACACTCTGCATTTAGCTTCTCCTTAATGTAATCAAGCTGTTCTGCAATCTTACTGTCCGAAACTACACCAACTTTCTGATCCCCACAAACCGTAACAATCTCAACATCCTCACCATCCCTCCTCAACTCATCGTATATCTTTATAGCTCCAAATATCGTGTTTAGATCAGAATCTTCGGGATCGACCTCAGCAAGCTTTATAGCTGAAATTAGATTTGACTGCCTACCTATGATAGGACTTCTTATCCCAGCCTTAACTCCAAGATCGTTGTCCCTATCTATCACCAACACTATCTTCACATTGAGAGTTTGATTGAAAAATATAATACGATTTCGCAAAGGATATTTAATTGTTGAAGGGTATTGCATAGGATGACAAAACATCTCATATCGATAGAGGATTTGGAAAGGGAAGAGATACTTCAAATACTTAAGAAGGCTGAGGGATTTGAGAGGATTGCAAGGGGTAGGAAATCAAAGTTGCTTGAGGGTAAGATACTGGCAAACCTCTTCTTTGAACCTTCAACAAGGACTAGGATGAGCTTTGAAGTTGCAATGAAGAGGTTGGGTGGTGATGTTGTAAATCTGACAGCTCAGGAGATAAGTAGCATAGCAAAGGGTGAAACCCTAGCGGATACTGTCAAAGTCATAAGCAAGTATGTTGACGTAATAGTGATAAGGCATCCCCTTGAAGGTTCTGCAAGGTTTGCATCTGAGCATTCAGAGGTTCCAGTCATAAACGCTGGAGACGGTGCTGGGCAGCATCCAACCCAAACACTCTTGGATCTTTACACGATAATGAAGGAGTGTGGTGGGCTTGATGGACTTAAGATTGCTTTGATGGGTGATTTGAAGTATTCTAGGACTGTCCATTCTCTCATAAAGGCTTTGAACATGTTTGACAACAGAATATACCTGATAAGTCCAGAGACGTTGAGGTTGCCAGAGGAGTTTCTCGATGAGATCGATGCTGAGGAGGTTGAGCTTGAGGATGTCATTGACGAGATTGACGTCCTATACGTTACCAGAATTCAGAGGGAGAGGTTTCCAGATGAGGAGGAATACATGAGGGTTGCTGGAAGTTACAGGATAACAAGAGAAACTCTAAGGAGAGCTAAGGATAGCCTTATAATCATGCATCCCTTGCCCAGGGTTGATGAGATTGATGTTGAGGTTGATGGAATGAAGTGTGCAAAGTATTTCGATCAGGCTTTTTACGGTGTTCCTGTTAGAATGGCAATACTCTGTGAGGTGTTGCTATGAGGAGGGAGCTTGTAATAAGCAAGATTGAAAGAGGAACGGTTATAGATCACATAAATGCAGGAAAGGCACTTCTAGTCCTAAAGATATTGAACATTGGTGTTGGGAGTAGGGATACTGTTACACTTGCAATGAACGTTTCGAGTAAGAAGATG
>QMZE01000104.1 GCA_003663025.1 Archaeoglobales archaeon | reverse complement strand
TTCAGAAACTTGATCACTCTCAATCTTTCTAACAGCCTTTTTAACGTGCTCCCTTGTAACTCTCTCACTGTTCTCCCTCTCAGCTATCTCACCACTGACTCTCAGAAGATCAAGTGCCTTCCTGGCATCTCCATGCTCCTGAGCTGCAAGGGCTGAGCAGAATGGAATTACATCTTCATCCAACACACCCTCATGAAAAGCAAGCTTTGCTCTCTGTTCAAGTATATCCTTGAGCTGTTCTGCATTGTAAGGTGGGAAGACAATCTCCTCCTCACTAAGAGAGCTTATCACACGAGGATCGAGATAACTCTTAAACTTCAGATCGTTTGATATTCCAATTATACTAACCTTGGAATTTTCCAACTCAGAGTTTATCCTTGTCAAGTTGTATAGGGCTTCATCACCCTTCTTCACAAGTTTGTCAATCTCATCAAGAACAACTATAACAACTCTCTTTTCTGAATCCAAGGCCTTCTTCATCTCACAGTAAACGTAATCAGTTGGTAATCCAGTCATGGGTATGTTCTTACCCAAAGCGTTAGCTATCGATGCAAATACCCTATACTGGGTATCTATCAACTCACAGTTTATGTAGTGAACTGTGCATCTGACATCAAGCTTTGAACTCACATACTCAAGCTGTCTTGAAACGAATCTTACGGTAGCAGTTTTACCAGTTCCAGTCTTACCATATATCAAGATGTTGGATGGGGTTTCATACTTCAAGGCTGGAGCCAAGATCGTTGCCAACGTATCTATCTGTTCATCCCTATGGGGTAACCTGTCTGGGGTGTATGTGTGTCTCAAAACATCCCTATTTTTAAATATCCCACTTGAAGACACAATCCTTTCAAATATGTTCATGGCATTCCTCCTCTATTCGTTTTAACATATAAGACTTCCGAAACGATTTAAATACAATCGTTCAATCTTGAGCAATGATAACAGGGAAGGAGAGGTTTTACGTTAAGGAGGAGTGCGAAACCGATGAGAGATACGGATGCTACCCGTTTAAAAGACCCATAGATGAATACGTGAGGAGAGGGTTTGTTTGCATAGACAAGCCAATGGGGCCAAGTAGTCATGAGGTTGTCGTGTGGGTTAGGAGGATACTTGAGGTTAAAAAGACGGGACACACTGGAACATTGGATCCAAGAGTCACTGGAGTCTTGCCTATAATGATTGAACATGCCACAAAGCTCGTTCAAATACTTCAGGGATCTGAAAAGGAATACGTCTGTCTGATGAGACTGCACGGTAACGTCAGAAGGGAGGATGTTGAGAGGGTTTTGAGAATGTTTGAGGGTAAGATATATCAGAGACCACCGTTGAAGTCTGCTGTAAAAAAGCGTTTGAGGATTAGAGAGGTTAAGAAAATTGAGATATTGGAGATTGATAGTAGGGATGTTCTGTTTAAGGTTACAACCGAAGCTGGGACATACGTTAGAAAGCTCTGCACAGACATAGGGGAGATACTTGGTTGTGGTGCACACATGCAAGAATTGAGGAGGGTTAGGACAGGGATATTCAAGGAAGACATGTGCTACACGTTGCAAGATCTGTTGGATGCATACGTCTTTTGGAAGGAGGAGGGAGACGAAAGTTATCTGAGAGAGATAATAAGACCCATGGAGATTGCTGTAACCGACATTCCAAAGGTTGTTGTAAAGGACACTGCAGTCGATGCTTTATGTCACGGTGCAAACTTGACTGCAAGGGGTGTTTGCTACGTTGAGAGGAGTGTAAGGAGGGATGGGGTTGTTGCAATATTTACACTGAAGAATGAACTTGTTGCATTGGGGAAAGCTACGATGAATGCTGAGGAGATTTTTAATGCAAAGAAGGGTGTAGTTGTAGATGTTGAGAGGGTTGTGATGGAGAGGGGAGTATATCCAAGGGCTTGGAAATGAAGGTTGCCATACTAATTCCAGTATCTCCATTTGAACCCCTTGAAACAGTTTTGAGATCTGTTGAGAGGATTAAAAATTTGGATCTTGAGGGTTTCAACTTCAAGATAGTTTACGTTGTTGATAGGAAAAACCCAAGAGATGAGAGGATTGAGAGGTTGAAAGATCTTGATGTGGATGTTTTGGTTAGGAATGAAAATAGAGGAAAGAGGGCTGGAGCTATAAACGATGGTGTAGAATTTTTGAAGGATTTTGATCCCGATTACATAGCAATATTTGATGTAGATTCAAATCCAAGTAGTGACTTCTTGAAGAACTGTGTCCTTGCTCTGGAGAAAGATGAGATGACTTACATTGCATCTACAAGGAGATACATATACAACACTGTTAGCATGACATCAAAGGCTGTTTGGTTTGAATACAGAATTTTGAACTTCCTATTGAGGAAGTCAAGATTTAAACAGTTTAACGGTTTGATAGGTGTTCTGAGGTTTGACAAGATTTTAAATTATAAGCTGAGGGAGGAGTTTATAGCAGAGGATGCAGAGTTTGCTACAAGGATGCACTGCCTAGGTTACAGAGCAATACTCGTTGATGGAAAGGTTTTTGAGCAGGCTCCAATGAAGTGGAGGGATCTCTTCAATCAGAGGTGTAGGTGGTATTACGGTGGATTGCAACTTTGGAAGCACCTTAGGAATGTTTTGAGAACGAAGGACAAGGGATTCATAGTATCCTGGATACTTTCACTAACTTTGACATACGTGATTGCAATATTCTCACCACTCCTACCACTCTCAATACCTTACCTGATATACAAGTTTGGATTTAAGGATGGGTTGAAGGGTTTTTTGGGATTGGTCATTCACACAACAATCCTACAACTCTCAGCCATCTACTCCATACTCAAGTTCATGTTTGGAAGGGGAGTTGAATGGAAGCCAATCGAGAGGGTTGAAACTATTGGCTAACCCTTAACATCTCCAAGTACGATAGTGTTATCGAGTTAACCAATCCCAAACTCTTGGCAAATCTCAAAACCTCATCCTTTTCACCATCCTTAACCTCTATCTCAACAAACTCCCCCAAACCATCAACTTTATCAATGCAAATCTTAAAATTTCCAAGCCTGTATATTCTCCTAACCTTTGAAACCCTTGCAAAAACTTCAAATCCAAGCTTCTTGAATATGCTCATCAATCCCTCAAAGTCACTCACCTCAACCTCAATCTCCTCTCTAGTCTTTGTTTCACGATCAACCCTTGGACCCTTGTATGTTAGATACACCCCATCAGACCTCCTTATTCTTAAAGCCTCATCTCTCAAGTCTCTGCAAGGATGGATGAGGTAATAATCCTCCTCACGAACCTCCTTTACAAATTTGGCAATACTCTCAATCTTTTCCTTCAAACCCTCATAAACCTTAAACTTCACCTCAACCTCCATAATTTAAATCCTCTACGATTTTATTACATTTATGCTTAAGCCAATAGGTTACGTTGTTGATGAGAATACCATAGAGATACTTGAAGAATACGAAGATGGTATTGAGGGTCTTGAGGAGGGTATGAGTATCTGGATACTCTACAACCTACACAAAGCCAAGGAACTCCTTAAGGTTCATCCACATGGAGATGTGAGGGTTGTTAGGGGTGTTTTTGCAACACGTTCCCCAAACAGACCAAACAGGATTGGAATGATTTTGGCTACCATAAAGAAGATTGAGGGTAGGAGGATACATCTGGATTACTTGGATGCTTTTGTTGGAACTCCAGTGATTGACATAAAGCCATACGTTGAAATCTACGACTGTGTTGGATTCGTATTGAGTGGGGATCAGATAAGGAAGAGGATAGAATACGATAGGCTCATAGAGGGTTACATAGATCTCGACGTCCAGATTCAACCAAATGGATTTGACTGCACACTGATGAAGGTTTCAAGATTGAAGGGATTTGGAAAGATCGAATTTCAATCAAAAGAATTACCAGAGGTTGAGGAAGTTCCATTTGATGGAGATTGGGTCTTCCTCTCAAGAGGATTTTACAGGGCTTATCTGAATGAGAGGATAAACATGCCAAACGATCTAATTGCAATTGCAAGACCAAGATCTACACTTGTGAGATGTGGTGTAGATGTTTTAACCGCTGTATGGGATGCTGGATACGTTGGAAGGAGTGAGGTTGGATTGGTTGTCCACAATGATGTCTGGTTGAGGAGAAACGCTAGGATAGTTCAGTTGATATTCTTAAAGTTGTCTGAAAGGACAAAGCCTTACAGTGGTAGCTATCAATTTGAAAACATCTAAACAACTTCATACTCAATTCCCTCGTCGAGTAGAGTTTGAATTAGATCGTTTAGGAGTGATCGAGTGCAGACTACCAGGACATCACACCCATGATGAACAGCTTCAACACAGCAACACCTTGCACCAAAGAAGATAGAATTCAGATTTGCCTTCTTACACGCAACGAATGCCTCAACTCCCAAGGAAACTACAAACTTACCCTCACCAATCCTTCTAAGATTATCAACATCTACAACCTTACTACCACCATCCACAACCTCTGGAACTACGAAGATTTGAACCTTACCCCTCCTTGGGGGTTTAAATGCCAAAGGCTTTATCAAAACTTCCTCATCTTTCCCATCGGTTATGGCAATTGCATTGTAGTTTTCATTGACCTTACAGTATATCAAACCATTCTCAAACCAGTAGAAGACCTTGTCATTTCTCCTAACTTCACCAACAGCTATTGCAACGATGTTCCTTGAATAAAGATCCTTCAAAATATTTTCAGTCCATACGTGAAGATTGAACAACCTTTCAACCAACCATCTGAATCCCTTTTCTGTTATGTTGTAATCCTTTACAAGTCCGTTTGAGGTTAGATCCTTGAAGTATTCAGATATTGCTTGAGGTGTCAAGCGAAGTCTCTTGGCTATCTCCCTCTGATTCAACCCATCCAAAATCAAGGTCAATATCAGCAACTTTACGGTATCCCTCCTTCTCATTAGGACTTCCATTTGATAAAAATAGTCTGTGAGATTAAAACCTTTTGATTTAACTTATGTT
>QMZE01000103.1 GCA_003663025.1 Archaeoglobales archaeon | reverse complement strand
TTTTGCATTCACGCTAACTTTTGCATTCAGTCTAGCTTACATCATCAGGAGGGATGAGAGGTTTGACTGTATAGCATTTTGTTCTGCAGTTTTGGGAATTCTCTATGGGATTGGTGCAATTGTCAGTGGTATGCTTTGGGCTAAGGAGGTATGGGGATCTTATTGGAGCTGGGATCCAAGACAGACAACAACACTAACTGCCTTACTGGCTTACATGAGTTACCTTGCTTTGAGATCTTCTATACCTGAGATCGATAGGGCTAGGAACGTTTCATCGGTCTTTGGGACTTCTGCATATATAACAATTCCACTGAGCTTTGTTTCAGCTGTAACCTTCAGATCTCTACACACACAGATCCCTCAACAACCATTGGGCTTTGAAGCCCACATACTTCTTGCATTGAGGGTTGCAACGTCGTTTGCACTCTTCCTATCCTTTGTGAGGTTGTATTACGATAGGGTGAGGAAAAAGGTAATTAACCAGACGTAAATTTTGTGACATGTATTGGGGAGTTTACGTCTCACTTGCAATCTACATTTTTATATTGGTGTTGGTTTTGTTAATTGTAAGGAGGGGGATTGCATGAACAGGTTTGCACCAATAGTAACATTGACCTTGGCTTTTGGACTGATAGGGTTTTTAACATTGAACTCAACTGGATACATGACAGTTTCAGACTTGAGAAACGTGAAGGAAGTTGGTAGGGTTGTGGTTATGGGAAACGTTACAAAAGGCAGCGTTCACTTCAGCGATCATCTTGAGTTCAGAATAAACGATGGGATTTGGGAGGTCAAGGTGATATATCCAAGCTACGTGAGGCTTGACAACGTGAGTGGTTACGGGAAGGTTGTTGTTGAGGGGACATACTATCCACAGAACAAAACTATACATGCTGTGAGGGTTGAATCGAAGTGTCCATCCAAGGAGGTAATTGAGGCTTACAACAATGATTGAGCTTTTTGATGTTTGGAAGAGGTTTAGGGATTGGGTTCTTAAGGGTGTAAATCTAAGGATTGAGCGTAACGGATTGTTTGCAATAGTTGGGGACAACGGAAGTGGAAAGACTACACTCTTGAGGATAATGTGTGGTCTTGAAAAGCCAAATAAAGGATTTGTTAAGATACTTGGGAGGGATTTGAGGGACTGCAAGAGATTTTTGGGAGTTTTGCTTCATGAAAACATTTTATACGATGAGCTTACAGTTGAGGAGAACTTGAATTTCTATGCAAAGGTTTACGGTTGTTACAGTGAGATATCAAAGGATGTTTCAAGGAGATTGGGATTGGATGGATACATGGATTTTAAGGTTAAGGATCTATCCTTTGGATGGAAGAAGAGGGCAAATCTTGTTAGGGCTTTGTTGAACAATCCAAAGATAATTTTATTTGATGAACCCTTCTCTGGATTGGATGAAAGTGCAAGGGAGGATGTTCGTGAGATAATGTTTGATCTTTCGAGAGATAGGGTTGTCGTATTCACAACACCAATTGAACCAGATATTGATTGTGAGATTTTAAGAATTGAGAATGGTGTAGTTTATGTTTGAAGTTCTCATAAAGGATTTTAGGGTTGAGATTAGGAGGAGGTTTGAAATTCTTGCATCCCTCTCATTCGTTCTAATATCTTCACTCCTCATTGCACAGGCAAGCTTGATATCAAAAGATATCATTCTACCATCATTCTTCATCGTGATAATATTTTTGGCTGTGTTTACATCGACAACATCCTTTGTGAGGGAAATGGATTCAAAGACGATCTACGGTTTAAAGCTCTTGCCAATACATCCATACAAGATTTTTCTTGAAAAATCCCTATTCACATTCCTCCTCATACTTTTCCAAGGATTCTTGGAGATGTTTTTCCTTGCAGTGTTCTCAAGTGTCAGTCTGTTTGAACACATCCCAATATTTATAATATTTTCTTTTTACATTGCAACAGTCTCATCGTTCTCTTCAGCACTCGTCATGTATTCCGAGGGTAGGGGTTTTCTCATTCCAATGCTCATCTTCATATTTACATATCCAGTTTTGGCACCCCTATTGAGACTTGACACATTCACACTAATTCTTGAAACTCTATCTGTAAGCTTGGCTATGGTTTCACTCTCCCCATACATACTCGAAGATTAGAAAGTTTTTTAAATTTGGATTTGACTGATGATGGGTGATAAAATGTTAACGAGGAGGGGGTTTTTGAAGCTTGCTGGGACTGTTGCAGCTGTAACGTTTGGATTGGGATGTGCTGAGAGGGAAATACCCACAACACCAACAGCCACAACACCAACAGTAACAACACCAACAGTAGCACCAGCTCCAGAACTTCCATGGCCTTACGTTAAGCTTGATGTTGAGAAGACTAGGAGGTTGGGTTACCTTGGATACCACAAGGGACTTCACTGCGCAGCTGGTGCATTCTATGGAATTGTAGTTCAGCTTCAGGAGAAGGTTGGATACCCATGGACACAGATACCAATTGACATGTATCACTATGGAGCTGGGGGAGTCGTTGGATGGGCTGTTCTATGTGGTGCTTTGAATGGTGCAAGTGGTGCAATAAATTTAGCTGCTGGGGAAGATGCGAAGGAGATTGTTAACGAGTTGATGGGTTGGTATACAGAGTTTCCATTTCCAAGTGACCAGAGCAACAGTTACACGGATTATGGAATTGGAGAGCTTCCAAAGAGTGTGAGCAAATCTACACTCTGTCATGTATCTGTTACGGAGTGGTGTAAGGTTTCTGGATATGCGAGTGGATCAAAGGAGAGGAGTGAGAGGTGTGCAAGGTTGACGGGGGATGTTGCAGCTAAGGCTGTTGAGCTTCTTAACGCATGGAAGGATGGAAAGTTTGAGCCAACATACGAGCTACCAGATGAGGTGAAGCAGTGTAGGAACTGTCACTACAAAGGAAAGAACTTCACAGCTGGACAGTTTACAAGGGGTAAGATGAACTGTATGAACTGTCACGTAGCTCACAAGATTCCTCCAGAATAATTTTTAATGAGACTTGACAAGTTACTCGTTTTAAGGGGTTACTTCTCAACGAGACAGAAGGCCAAGGAGGCTATAAGGAGGGGATTTGTATCTGTAGATGGTAGAGTGATCAAGAAGCCATCCTTCGATGTCAATTTTGATTCTGAGATTGTAGTCTTGCAAGATGAGAAGCCAAGGGGTTACTGGAAGTTGAAGGAAATAGATGAGATGTGGGATGTGATTGGGGAGGGAGATGTAGTTTTGGATTTGGGTAGTAGTGCTGGTGGATTTTTGATTTATGCAAGTGAGAAGGCTAGGAAGGTCTACGGGATAGAGTTCAGTAGGGAGTTTGAAGGGGAGCTTAGAGGGATTGAGAGGTTGAGATCAAATGTCAAGGTCTTCATAGAGGATGCCTTCAAATTCGATTTGGGCAAGCTTGAACCTCTCGATGTCATTCTAAGTGATCTAACCTTGAAACCCTCAGACGCCTGGAAGGCTACGAGGAGGTTTATACCTCTGCTAAAGAGAGACGGTAGGGTTCTCTTTGTCATGAAAACTGGTAAATATGAGGAGGTAGATTTTCATCCTTTGAAGGTTTTAAGATTAATGGATTCAAAGGAGAGGAAGGAGAGATTTTACTTACTGGGATTTTGAGAGTTGTAATAATGCCAACGGCATAACTCAAAAAGATTTTATCTTTAAATTTGCCATTGTTATCAATGAGCATGCTCCACTATGTGGAGAGGGAGTTTGAGGATAACCTCATCAAAAACTTAGAACGTTATCGTTCTGTTGGGATTTTGGGTTTGGCTGGAGTGGGAAAGACGACAACCGCAAGGTTCATCTACGTTAAATTGAAGAGGAAAGGAGTTAACGTTGTATATCTAACATCTGATGAATCAAAAACTGTTGAGTTCAACATTTCCAAGGATGATAGGGAAGTTGTGAGGTGTGTATCCCTAAGGCAAGTTTGGAAGGAAAAGGAGAAGGATGAAGTTATTGCTTTGACGCACGCTGTTGTTAAAGCCATTGAAGGTTCCATTGCAGGTAGGCTTAGGAAGAGGGCAAGAGGGGCTTTGGGGTGGATTGTTAAAAAGTTCAGTGGTAAGGAGATTGAAAAGATTGAGCATTTGGAACACATAAATCTTAAGGTTTCAATTGGGATGGGGGAGATTGGAGAAGTTGTTGATAAGTTTTACGAGTGGTTTGAGGATGTATTTGGTGAGAGGATAGTTGGAGTTTTGGGGGTGTTGGTAAGGTTAAGCATTGGATAAAGAGGTTCTTCGATCACGCTAAGGGGGTTGAGGCGAATACTTTGGGATTGCTGTTGAGTTGGTTGCGTTTGTGATGGCTGGGTTGGTTACCGTTTCGATTGCAAAGTCTGTTATGGATTTGCTTAGGAGGGAGCCAAAGGTAAAGGAGAAGGTTGTCTTTATAGTTGATGACGTTGGCGGATTTGGATGAATATGAACTTACAAACTTCGTGGAGTTCTTGAGGGTTGTGATGGAGAATGATGGGAAGGTTCTGTTTGTTAAGAGGTTGGATGACAGTAGCAAGGAGGGGTTTGAGACATACATGGACATTTTGAAGTTCTTTAGCTATGAGCAGAGTGGTATAGATCTTGATAGGGTTCTGTTTAGGGGGGCTAAGGATTACTTTGACGTTGATTTGAGGGAAAGGTTGTTTTTGATGGATTCGGCTGAAAAGGAGGAATTTAAGAGAATTTTGGAGGCAAATGGTTACAAGGTTGAGGACTTGGATGTTATTCACAAGGCTTCCGCTGGAACGATATGCGTAGCGTTGTACATGCTTGAGATGGGTTTCAGCGTTGAAGATATGAAAAAAATTGCAAAGGCTGAGAGGTATTTCACTTGGTCTGAAATTGCAAGTTGCAGGGATGAAGAAAAGAGGAGGAAGATGGTTGAGTCAAACAAGACACTTAGGTTTGAAAGTATCTTTGAAATCTATCGTAGGCTCAGTGAGAATCCTTGTTACGTTGCCCTTTTGATTAATCATGT
>QMZE01000102.1 GCA_003663025.1 Archaeoglobales archaeon | reverse complement strand
TTCTTCAATGCCAGCTCTAAGAAAAACACCCTTATCACATGCTGGATCAAGTAGTAAATCTTTTCTACTAGTGAACTTTGAACAAAAGTGAACTATAAATTTTGCAATGTCATAGGGTGTCCAGAACTGCCCAAGAACTTTCTCCTTTCTTTTAAAGTGCTTTTCAGCTTGTTTTGAATTGTATTCTTTTTTTATTAGCATTCTTCCAACACCCTTTAAGTAGTATCTTCATATCTTCGTTATGTTGTTTTGATGCTATTGCAAAGGCCTTAACAACATCCTCGATGATCCCTTTGTTACTCTTTTTATTTTAAATTTGGCAAGTTCTTTAACATTTGCCGTTCTACCTATCAATTTACCTTCAAGATTTTTAATCCATATACAAAGAAAGACCATAGATTGATATCCAACAGCTTTTTCTTTGTGTTTCAACATAATTTCTACAAAATAATCTTTACCACTCTTGATGAATACAGGAACTTTTTCCTCAAATCTCTTAAATCCATACAATTCTTTAACAGTAGGGAACCTTGTTAATTTCTCGGACTCTTCTATAGTTTGCTTAACGTCTTTCACAAAATTAAGTAAGCTTCTGATGTCTTCCTGACTTAGAATTCTAAGTCTTTTTGCATGACATATAATTTTCGTAACCTAATTTACCATCCAAGAATTTTATAAATGGAAGCGAACCCATCTTACTGACGTATGATATCTGCCATTCTATATAATCATTTTCTTGAAAAGGGTTTAATTTTGTAGCAATAGGATATCCAAAGTTATTTATCCTTCTTTTAACTCTAACTTTCCCTTTGGGTGTCGTTAGGGGGAGTTCAATTACTATACTTTCTTTTTCAATGCTAATTTTTGGATGCATGCAACCTCTTTTGGATTTCATACTTCCAAGCTCTCACCAGGCTTTAAAACTACAACCTTCACACCCAAACTCTCAGCATCTCTCTTAAACTCCTCGGGATTCTGTCTTATTACTGGAAATGTATCGTAGTGCATTGGAATTACAATCTCAGGCTTTATCAACTCGATAGCCTTCAAGGCGGTTCTTGGAGACATTGTGTAAAATCCTCCAATTGGTAAGAGTGCTACTTTTGGACTGTAAATCTCACCTATCAGTTTCATGTCCATGAAGACATCCGTATCTCCAGCATGGTAAACCGTAACTTCGTCCTCAACTATGTAACCAACAGCCTTACCACCACTCACAATCTCATCTCCAACTATGTCTGCAGAATGCTCAGCCTTCACCATGGAAATCTTGACTCCTTCAAAATCAAAGCTACCACCTATGTTCATTCCAATCGTTTCACAACCCCTCTTCGATAGGTAAACAGAAAGTTCATATATTGCGACGATGGATGCATTGCACCTCTTTGATATCAACTCTGCATCTCCCAGATGATCTCCATGTCCATGAGTTACAAGTATAAGATCCACATCCAAATCCTCAGGCTTTACTGGGGCTTTTGGATTTCCAGTCAAAAATGGATCTATCAGAATTCTCTTTTTCCCTTCAATTAGAAAGCAAGCATGCCCGAGCCATGTGATTTTCATGAGTTTTGGTTTAATGCATTGGATAAAAAACTTCCGAAAAAGTTTTATGATTGATGTTCAATTTCACTCATGAAGAGAATCCTGATAATTTTAATGTTGGGAATAATGCTCCTTGGCTGTTCTCAGAAAACAACGGTAACACCAGGATGCAACTACTCAAAGATCGAGGTATTCTTCTACTACTCACCGAAATGTCCACATTGCGAGAAGGTTAAGCCTTACGTTGACGATCTCAAGGATAGATACGAGAATGTGAGCTTTTACTACTGTAACGTTTTGGAGAAGAACGTATCTAGAGAATGTTACAGATACGCATACTACGTGATGGGAGTTCCAACCGTCGTCGTTCATACTGGAAACATTACGACATCCCTAGTTGGAGAGAGGGATATATTGGGATTGGGTGATCTGTTAAGAAGTCTGGCATGTTGCGAGTGATATGTATAATTGGAATTTTTATATGTGGATACATGCTATACTTGACTGAGTACGTTGGAGTGTGCCTGGGACACTGCGATCCTACAAACTACTCCCTTGGATTTTTGTGGTTTTTAGTTGGTATGTTTGTTAGGGGTAACGTTAGAATATTTTGGGCAATTCTTGGAATCCTTGGAATCCTATACTTTGTTTTTAGAGAGTTCTTTGAAGGATTCTGTCTATACTGCACGATCATACATCTTGTTGCAGTCTGTGCAATCTTAAGTCTGAAAACAGATCTGAAGTAATCGTAACGTCATCACAAGGTTCATTCACAATCCTAGTTTCAATGACATCTCCATAGCTCTTCCAAACATCTTTAACATCTCCAACATTACCAAAAGCTACAAAGCAAGGTCCATTTCCAGACAAACCACAGTAGCAATCAAAATCCTTAACAGATTCAATTATCTCAGTTGGATATCCTATAGTCTTGCAGTAGTGTATGCTGTTGTAATACATTGCATCCCTATATTTACCCTCAAATGCAAACCTCAACGCCTTATCAACCAACCTAACATCCCTCCTAATTACTTCGAGATCCACTTTACCTCTCTTGAATTCGGGTATGAGTATTAGAGCCTTAGCCCTCCTAAACTCCCATCTCAAAACCCTCATCGATGTGTTGTCCGTTAGAACAACTCCACCCAGCAGGGATGCTGAAGCATCGTCAAATGCTCCAGTGTAACTTATTCTACATTTCAACGAAAGTTCTGAATTCAACTTCAAAATTTCGTATGCGTTTAGAGGCTTTGAGAGGTATTTGTATATTGCAAGGAGTAGGGAATTTAGGAAGGCTGAACTGCTACCCAATCCACAACCCTTTGGAATTTCACTCTCAACCTCAACAACAGCATTCAAACCAAATTTGCTCAAAACGAAATCCAAGACAAAGTCTCCCCTTTCAACACCATCCTCAATCAGAACATTACAATCCACGTCAAAATCGACCTTAACCCTCAATCTGATATCCAATCCAAATGCACAACCGTATCCAGTTGCCAGTGCATTTACAATTGTTCCAGATCCGTAGGATTGAGACTTCACATTGGAGGTGGGATTAGTGTTATTAAGTCTTTGTTCAACATTTGTCATGGACCCGTTTGAAGAAAAGAGGAGGAGGATGGTTGAGAGGTTGAGAGAGGAGTTGAGGATAAGTGAGAAGGTCGCGAAGGCTATGATGAAGGTTCCACGTCATCTCTTTGTTCCCAAGAATTATGAGAGAGAGGCATATATCGACACACCATTACCAATAGGATTTGGTCAGACAATCAGTGCACCTCACATGGTTGCGATAATGTGTGATCTGTTGGATTTGAAGGAGGGTGAGAAGGTTCTTGAGGTTGGAGGTGGGAGTGGTTATCATGCTGCAGTTGTTGCTGAGATGGTTGGGAAGGAGGGGAGGGTTGTGGCAATTGAGAGGATAGTTGAACTTGCAGAGAAGGCTAAAGAGGTTTTGAATCTACTGGGTTATGAAAATGTGAAGGTTGTTGTTGGTGATGGTAGTAGGGGTTATGAGGAGGAATCTCCCTACGATAAGATATACGTAACTGCTTCAGCTCCAGACATCCCAAAACCTCTCATGGAACAGTTAAAGCCTGGTGGGAGGATTGTAATTCCAATAGGTTTGCACGATCAGTATCTATACGTTGTTGATAAGGATGAGAAGGGGAAGATTCAGAAGAGGATTTGGGGACCCGTTAGGTTTGTTCTTCTTGTTGGTGAGTTTGGCTTTAGAGAGTAACCAATTTAATCCAATTGTAGAGTTTGAGGGATGAGGATTGTTGAAGAGAATTTGAAGGGTAAGAGGGGTGAGATAAGGTTAATTCCTGAGAGTATGGATGATCTGTGGCATCTGAAATACATAGTTGAACCTGGAGATGTAGTTTACTCTTGGACAAAGAGGATAAGGGAGAGTGATGACAAGCTTAGGAGTGACAAGGAAAAGGTTACTGTTAGGTTGGGTGTTGAGGTTGAGAGAGTTGAGTTTCACACATTTTCAAATAGATTGAGGATTACTGGAAGGATAGTTGGTGGAATTGAGGATTCTGGTTATCATACTTTAAATGTAACTGTTGGAAGGGAGTTGAGCATAATAAAGGATTGGAAGGATGAGCAGTTGAAAAGGTTGAGAGAGGCTACGGGTAAGAAACCTGAGGTTGTAGTTGTTACAATTGAGGAGGGTGAGGCGATAGTTGGGGTTGTTAAGGATTGGGGTGTTGAGGAGGTTTTTGATGTTAAGAGGGGTTATGGAAAGGATAGTAGTGAGAGGTTGGAGTTCTTTCACGATGTTATGAAGCAGATTGAAAGCTTGGAGTTTAAATATCTCGTTGTTGCTGGACCTGGATTTACAAAGGAGGACTTTTCAAGTTTTCTAAAAGAGAGGAGGGATTGGAAGATTTTAACATGTGACACTTCAAGTGTAGGCGTGAGGGGTTTTGTTGAAGTTCTGAAGAGGGGTGTTTTGGATAGGATTGGGGGGGAGGTTAGGCTAAAGGAGGAGGCTGAATACATTGAGAGGTTGCTTGAAAGGATTGCAAAGGATGAGAGGGTTGCCTATGGAATTGATGATGTTAGGAGAGCGTATGAATATGGGGCTATTGAAGTTTTGTTAATTGTGGATGAGTTTTTAAGGAGGGAGAGGTTGAGGTGGGATATAGATAGTTTTTTAAAGTCGGTTGAAGAAATTGGGGGTAAGGTTGTAATCTTCAGTTCTGAATTTGAGCCAGGGAAGATTTTGATGGGTTTGGGTGGGATTGGGGCTTTGCTAAGGTTCTCCGTTGAGCCTTGAAAGTTTGTCAAATACATATATTTAAAGTTGTGATAATAATTGACTTAAGGTAGAGAGTGTCAAGACAAGGGTTAAGGATATAATTAACTGATATTATTCATGAGGGGTTTTATTGAGGGATTAATTGAGAGAGCGAAGAGGGGTGAGGTATTTAGGAGGAACAAGAAAAG
>QMZE01000101.1 GCA_003663025.1 Archaeoglobales archaeon | reverse complement strand
TATGCTTCACAGTTCCCACATCATCCCTTATAAACGTGGCAATATTCTCACAAAAGGGATCTTGCAAAGATAACTTTAGCCTTGAGATCATCCCTTGGATCATTTTCAAACGTTCTTGAATCTAAAACATCACTCATAATTTTATACACCATGGTTGGATTTGGGAAATACACGATACTCTACTTCCTTGTTTCCCTTGGATTTACATCTACAACCTTCCTATCCTTTGCAAGTATCCGTGGAGAGCTTGAAGATGTTGGAGAGGAGGTGAGGTATGCAAGTGTCCTACCGTTCCTGACACTCGTAACCGCATCATCTCTGATAGGTTTGACTTGGACACCACATCTGATAAGGGATCTTGGGGTTGAGGATCACATTGCAATGACATTAAGCTTCTTACAAACCCTAACAGCAATCTTTGCACCACTCTTTTGGTCTGGGAGGAGGTATGAGACATACAGGATTTCAATTTTGATTGCAAGCACAATTCAAATTGCAATACAAGTTATGAATATTCCTACAATTTACCTTTCCTTCTCTTTCAACGGTGTTAACATGCTCCCAAGCTTTATATGTGCCGAGGTATTCCTCTTAACATCTTCAACTTTTTGACCTCTAGCAATTACGGGTGATTTTGGTGCAATGATGAAGACATCAACGATTTTACTAATAATTTTCACTCTTTACATCACTCCTAACAATTCCCGAGATATCTTTTGACGTTGAGAGAGCCAGAGTTTATTCTAGGATTATAGGATTACTATTTACTTGTTTTCGACAACCCTTGCAAGGGAGACAACATTACTTGCCCTGATTACTGTTCTATCCTTCTCACTCCTACTGATCATAGTCCACTACCTAAGTTTATGAATCTGCACGATGCGGTTTGGAAGGCTTTGAAGGATGTTGAAAGCCTAATTCCAAAGATACTCTCCATAATCATAGTTTGTCTGTTCTTCGTCGTTGGTTAAATACTGAATAGTGAAGGTATTTGAGGTTGTCAAGATCGATGAACTTTTCAAGCCAATAGAGAAGCATGTAAACGTATCTTTCACATCTCTAACGTTATCCTAAATGTAGGAATAGCATTAACAGTAATATATAAATATCAAGCTTGGCATTTCCAGAGGTTGTCAAGTATGCTGACATGGTTTGGTAGGGTTTTGAGTGTGATATTTCTAATTGCAATAGTCTTTGTTACTGTCAGATTTCTGATAGGGTTGCTGTTGAGAGTAAGATGAAGAGTTTCATGAAACTCATAACACTATTCATAGTCATGGTTCTTCTCATAGACGTTACAAGCCTACAGAGATAAAATCTGATTGGCATGGAGTTTAAGTGTTGGTATTGTGTCTTTACAGCCTGGTTCTTTCATGATCCTTAAGAAGTGAAAGAACATCCTCAACCCTCTCCCCCTCACCAAACCTCACAATGATACCTTTACTTTTGAGGTGAGATCTTGCACCTTCTCCAATTCTATTCACAATCAAGACGTTCACATTGTGATCCTTCAAGAACTCTGCTATCAAAAATCCCTTCATCCTTTCAGCACCGTAATGAGGATTTTCAACCCTGTAAGTTTCTTCTTTTGAGATGTTTGCAATTGTGAAGTAGGGTGAGTCAATCTCTCCAGTGTAAAATCCATAACCATCTTCTGGTATTGCAACAACAATTTGACGCTTCACCTTTGTAACAACAACAATCCTTACAACCTCTGGAATTGCATGCCTTATCCTCTCCTCAATCTCCCTCTCAACAACATCAATTGTCTCAGCACTCATACCAGGATTCACACTTATCTGAACTTCAACGATCTTTGCCTTCCAAGTCCCCCTAACACCCACAAACTCAACCCCTTCAACACCCTCAACCCTCTCAACTATGAACCTTATCTTGACTATCATCTCCAAGTCAACCTTATCCATGAGGGAATCGATTGAGTTCTTCAATATTCCAAGACCAGTTTGAAGTATAAGGACAGATATAACTATTGCAACTATTGGATCCAACCACCAGTATCCAAATCTAACAAATGTCAAGCCCACAAAGACAGATAGAGATGAGAGAACATCAACCCTTGAATGCTTACCCTCGGCAATGAGTGATGAGGACTTGGTTTCCAAACCAACCCTAATCTTATACCTTGCAAGTATCTCGTTAACAACAGCTGAAAGTAGAGCTACTCCCAAGGCGTAAAATTCGAACTCTGGAATTGATCTCTCTATGAGGCTTAAGATTGCTTCATGCATTATTGCAAGGGATGAAAAGACGATTATTAAGCCTACTGACAACTCAGCCAAGCTCTCAGCCTTTATATGTCCATATGGATGGAGTTCGTCTGGGGGTTTCCTTGAAATCTTAATTCCCATCCAAACCAACACAGATCCAAGTATGTCTATGAGGGAGTGTATTCCATCTGCAATTAGTGCTGTTGAATTTACAAAGACTCCAGCAAAAACCTTTACAATCGTTAGGAAAACATTTGCAACTGCAGATATCTTCCCAGCTCTGAGTTCCTGCATAAGTCATTTCAAATCAAAATCATATAAAGATACCGACAAAGTTAATATCTCAGATGCGTAGTTTATACAAATGCTGATGGAGAAGCTTGCGGAGCTTAAGTATAGACTTGCGGATAGGTTCGTTCAGAGGGAGGCTGAGATAACTGCAATTCTAGCTGGCTTACTCTCAGGAGAGCCAACGATACTGATTGGAGAGGTTGGAACCGCGAAGACTGCTTTGATAGAGAACCTTGCAAACATGATAGATGCAAGATACTTCTACTACCTACTGACACGCTTTACAGAGCCAGATGAGATCTTGGGAGTCTTGGATATAAATGCATTGAGGGAAGGTAAGTATGTTAGGAGGACTGAAGGCAAGCTTCCTCAGGCTGAGATAGTATTCTTGGATGAGATATTCAAGGCAAGTTCTGCAATAAGGAACATACTCCTCGACATGATACTCAACAAGAGGATATTCAGTGACGGAATATACATAAGGTTGCCAATGTTGGCACTATATACGGCAAGCAACGAGATAAGTGGAGACATAGAGGATGTTCCGTTCTACGATAGGCTAACTATAAGGTGTTTTGTTAGGGGTGTTTCTGAGGATTCTTGGGAGGAGTTGATTGAGAGGGGTGTTGAGTTGGATTTGGGTGTTGAGAATGAGATTGTGATGGATGTTGGTGATGTTAAGAGTTTGCAGGATACAGTAGCTGAGAAGTTTAGGAATCTCACAAGCAACGGAGGATTTGTCAGGAGATACCTTGAAGCCCTTATAAGGTTGAAGCAGAGGGGAGTTAAGATATCTGACAGGAGGAAGATAAAGGTTTTGAAGGTTGCATCAGCAATCTCAGTCGTTTACGGTGAGGATGATGTTAGTTTGGATTCGTTGGCTGAGGCATTGAAGTTTACAGCTGTTCACGATGAGGAAGATTTGAAGAAGGTTGAGCAGATAATATTGGAGCTTGGACTTAGCAGCTTCTATCAGCATGTTCAAAAGATACAAGTTGTGACTGCTGAACTTCAGAATGCAGTGAATGCAAGCTTGAACGGTGGTATGGAGGAGCTTAGGATGTTGTCAACAATATTCAAGAGAGCTTCAAACATACTGAATGAGATTCCAAAGAATCCCAGATTGTTACCATACATAAAGCAGTTTAGGCAGGTTTACAGTAGGGCTGAGGATGTTTTAGAGAGGAAGAAGGCTGAGATATTTGGATCATGAACAACAACCTGATAAACATAACGAACGAGGATTTCATATATCAGTTGATATCACAGAGGATTGAAGGTTACTTACCAAAGGATCTTCAGGAGGTTTACAGGGTCTGTGATCAGATAAAGTTTATTGCTACGGATTGCTACTTCCTACACTACTCCCTGTATCCCTTCCTCAGATCGAAGAATGAGGATGATGTTCTTGAGGAGGCTAGGAAGTTTTTGCAAGGTTACATATCTGATGAGAGGTATCAGAGGATAAAGATGTTGACAACTTTGGATGACGAGATGAGTCTTGCTTACAGCATCGCATTGGCAAAGGCTATAATAGGTAAGGTTTTGGGTATCTTAAGGCTTGAGTTTGAGAATCCCTTTGGTAACATGAGATTTTACGTTAGCTACGCTTTGACTTCGATGGTTGAGGGGGGTGAGATTCCTGTAGTTTTGGATTATGCTACTGAGTATGCTGAGGAGATGGTTAAGAATGCAAACGATGTCAGGGAGCTTATAGGAGGTAAGAAGGCTGGTAAGGAGGAAGGGACATTTAAGAAGGTTCTAGATCTTGCTGAGCATATGCTATATGTGAAGTTCATGAGGGATGTTGTTTCGTTTTCAAAGAGGTTGTTCAGTCACATACCAAAGGCTACATACATAATGAAGAGGAGGGGTAGATTTGGGGATGAACTCTCTGGTTATAGCTTGACAAAGAGGGCAGATAGGGCTTTGGTTAGGGAACTTGCACTTCCAGATGAACTTTTTTTGAAGAAGTTGAGTGGTGAGGGATTTCTAACGAAGGAGAAGTTGAGCATAGCTGAGGGTGCTTATTACATACTCGTTGACAAGTCTGGATCCATGCATGGGGAGAAGACGATCTGGGCTAGGAGTGTTGCACTTGCGATCTATAGGATGGCTAGCGTTAAGAGGAGGAGATACTTCTTGAGATTCTTTGACAAGAAGACTCATCAGTTGCTAAGCGATCCTCACGATGTTGTTGATGCCATACTTAAGGTTCAATCCAATGGGGGGACGGACATAACAAATGCATTAAAGACTGCCATAAGGGATTTGATTGAGAGGGGTCTTTCAGATCTTACAAATACAGTTGTGATAATAACGGATGGAGAGGATGTTGTTGAAGACCTTTCGAGAGATTTGAAGAAAGCAAATGCAAATCTCATTTCTGTAATGATTCAAGGTGAAAATCAGACTCTAAAGGATATAAGTGACAGCTACATGAAGGCTGAGCTTAGTGAGACTGGAGGTGCGAAGTTGCTCAAGGTTGTTGAGGTTAGCT
>QMZE01000100.1 GCA_003663025.1 Archaeoglobales archaeon | reverse complement strand
TGTTGTAGAATTCACCGAGAGGAAGATCATAAAGAGAGCTAAAAGCTTAAAGAGAGATGGCAAGATTGTGATCATGGCTGGATGCCTACCAAGGATATCAACAAAGAGATGCTTAAAGGTTTCGGATGGAATTATAAGTCCAGATAACGTTCATCTCATAGATTGTATCATTAGATCAACTTTGAATGGTGAAAAGCCTATAAAAATTGGTAAATCCAATCTGGACAAGTCTGAAATGCATCAAATGAAGAAGAGATTGAGGAGGAATGCGATAGCGATAGTTTCAATTTCCGAAGGTTGCATGGGTAGGTGTTCTTTCTGTGCAACGAGATTTGCAAGGGGAAAACTTAGGAGCTTTAAGCTTGAGAAGATAGTTGAGGAGGTTGAGGAATGTGTCAAGATTGGTTTTAAGGAGATACAGCTTACATCTCAAGACACTGGAGCTTATGGACTAGATAGAGGTGAGTATTTACTTCCAGATCTTTTAAGGGCTATATCTGAGATTGAGGGTGAATTTAGGGTTAGGGTTGGAATGATGAATCCCCATCATGCTGTTTCAATGCTTGAAGATCTTATGAATTCATTTGAAGATGAAAAGATATACAAGTTCATACACGTTCCAGTTCAAAGTGGAGACAACGATGTCTTGAAGGACATGAGGAGGGATCACAGTGTAGAAGACTTCGTGGAGGTTGTAAGGTCTTTTAGAAGGAAATTTAAGGATGTTATGGTTTCAACAGATGTGATCGTTGGATTTCCAACTGAGAGTGAAGAGTCCTTCTGGAAGACATACGATTTAATAAGGGATGTTAAGCCCGACATTGTAAACATAACGAGATTTTCAAAGAGGCCATTCACACAGGCTTACAGATTGAGAGAAATTCATGGATGGATTGTTAAGGAGAGGTCAAGGAAACTTACATCATTAGCTAGAGAGATTGGGCTTGAGAGGAATAGGAGATTCATAGGAAGTAAGTTGAGGGTTTTGATAACAAAGAATGGAAAGGGAAAAACGAAGCTTGCAAGATCAGACTCATACAGACCTGTGATAGTTGAGAGAGGGGAGGTTGGGGAGTTTGTAGATGTCAAGGTTCTTGACTGTTCTTTCAACTACCTAAGCGCAAACAGTTTAAGTTGAATGGGGGAGTGTCTGTATGCTCGACATACTCAAGGTGACTGCAAAGGAAGGAGTAAAATTCGTTGAGAAGCACGATTTCGTTAAGATATACACACACTACGATGCTGATGGGATAACATCAGGTGCAATCTTGGCAACATCTCTTGCAAGGATGGGAAAGGATTTTCAAGTTAGGTTTCTGAAGGGTTTAAATGAGAGTGTTGAATTTGATGATGACTTAATCATACTCTCAGACATGGGTAGTGGATATCCAGATGTCGTTTCCAACATCGAATCAGACGTCATAATAGTTGACCACCATATACCAGTTGGAAAGTTTGAGAAGGAAAACTTGGTTCACATAAATCCACACCTGTCTGGATTGGATGGAACCTATGAACTTTCTGCAAGTGGAACAGCTTACGTTTTCGCAAACGTTTTGGGAGATAACAGGGATTTGGCTGGATTGGCTTTGGTTGGAGCTATGGGAGACAAGCAGAAGATGATTGGGGGAAATGCTGAAATTCTAAGGGATGGATTGAGCTTTGGTTGTTTGGAGTTGAGGAGGGGTCTGAGCCTCCATTCAATAAAGCTGAGAGAAGCTTTAATATACTCAATTGAACCTTTCTTAGATTTCTACAAAAAGGAAGATGAACTTGATGAGTTTTTGAACGATGTTGGGTTGGATGGAGATAGGAACGTTGATGATTTGAGTGATGAGGAGTTATACAGACTTTCAAATGCAATTGCCTTGAGACTTCTAAAGTTGAATGCATACACTGGAGTGTTTAAGGATATGATGGGGAGGGGAATTGTTCTAAAGGGTGAACTTATAAGGAATGCAGTTACGATGTGTGACGTTGTGAATGCATGTGGAAGGATTTCAGCATGTAGTGTTGGATTTGCATTATGCTTGAAAGATTCAAGGTTTCTTAATAGGGCTTTTGATATATGGAAGAGATACACAATTGAAATTTTGGAGAAGGTTGAGAGGTTTAGAGAGGATGTGAGAGAAGGTTTTTGCATAAGATACATAGTTGTTGAAAACGATACTGTGAGTCCACTTGCAACGATAATTTCACGTTACTTATATCCAGACAAACCCTTCATAGCAGTAAGCGTAAAGGGTGAGAGAGCAAAGGTTTCTGCAAGGAGTAACGATAGGATAAATGTGAACATGGCTGAAGTTATGCAGAAGGCTAGTGAGAAGGTTGGTGGAAGGGGAGGAGGGCACAGTGTAGCTGCTGGAGCGATAATTCCAGCCAAAAAGGTTGAGGAGTTTATAAGTGAGGTTGATAGGCTGTGCTGTTCGCAAGGTTGAGCTTGAATTTGGATTTTGCAGATTTGATACATGAGTCACTGAAGCCAGATGACATGGACTGGTGTTACACGTATTCAAAGGATGGATTTCTAATAATTGAGATAAAAACTGAGAAGATTGGTGCAATGATAAACGCTTTGGAAGATTACTTCATAAATATCAGGGCTTTGAAAAGTGTTATAAACGCCCTGAAAGAGATCAATTTATGAGAATTTTTGTATGTCCAATGTGTGGATCAACAGATGTCGAGCTTGATGCTGGAGGATACACTGGTAAGTATGTTTGTAAGAATTGTGGATACGTTGGGAGTTTTGTTGTTGAGATGAGTGAGGATGAGTATAGGGAGTTTAAGGATTCTGGTGATATCGAGAAGTTCATAAAGAGGAAGGGAAATTCTTAACATTTTTGAGAAACATCTCAAAAATTATAAATATTGAACTTGACACATCCAAGCATGCACGATGTGATTTTGGATATCAAGAAGTTTAAGCCTGTCGTAATTTACGATGAGGATAGATCAGTTTTGGCAATTCCTGCTGAAGCCATAAGTGGTGATGTAGTTAAGATGATAATGAAAAATTGTGATGAGATAAGGGTTGCCCTACCGTGGAGGAGGATAGTTGAGCTTGGATTGAACAGGTTCAAGATTTTTGATGGGAATGCCATACCTTTGGACTTTAAGGCAATGTCTGCAGACGATAGGGCTGAATTCATAAGACTACTTGCAGGGGGAAAGTTGGTTTCTGAAGATCTTATATATCCTGGTAGAGTTTTCGTTGAGGAGGCAAAGGAAGGTGGTGTTTTGGAGAGACCATCCTTTGGAGAGGCTAGCTTAGATTTGGCTAGGTTGTCTGGATTTAAGCTTGCTGGAGTTTATGCGACACTCATCGATGAGGGTAGGATTGCTGGTAAGGATTTTGGTTTATCTTTTGCCAGAGAAAAAAGATTGAAGGCTATAAGCATAAACGAGTTGATAGAACATAGGTTGAAGAATGAGAAGCTTGTTGATAGGGTTGTGAGTGCAACACTTCCAACCAAATTTTACGGAACTTTCAAGGCATTTGGATACAAGACACCACTTGGAGAGATAATTGCACTTGTTAGGGGAAAAGTTGATGAGGGAGATGTTCTTGTTAGGATTCATTCTGAGTGTTTGACAGGGGATGTCTTTCACTCCCTACGCTGTGACTGTGGTGAACAGCTTGAGAGATCTTTGAAGAAGATTGATAGTGAAGGTAAGGGAGTTTTGATTTACATGAGGGGACATGAGGGTAGAGGAATTGGATTGATAAACAAGCTTATTGCCTACAAGTTACAGGAGGAGGGAAGAGATACGGTTGAAGCAAACGTTGAACTTGGATTTCCACCAGATTTGAGGAGTTACGGAATTGCAGCACAGATACTAATGGATTTGGGTGTAAAATCTGTTAAGCTCATGACGAACAATCCAGAGAAGATAGAGGAGCTGAAGAAGTATGGATTTAAAGTTGTCAGGGAACCAATAGAGGTTGAACCAGTTGAGGAGAACAGGAGGTATTTGAAGGTAAAGGTTGAGAAGTTGGGACACATGATGTGTATAAACGACTGAAAGATTTTTTAATCCCTCCGTTGTTAACACAATCGTGGCCCGGATAGCTCAGGGGTAGAGCGCAGGACTGTGGATCCTGTTGTCCCGGGTTCGAGTCCCGGTCCGGGCCCTAATATAGGAGTTTTGAGCACGGGAGCAAAGTTAAGTTGCATAAATAGCAAAAGGGCCTATTCCGTTTCAATGGAAAACTGGAGAAGCATAGATTACAAGGGTGATTTCAAAAGGGAGCTTGAAAAGCTAGAGCAGAATTTCAGAGAAAAATAAAGAGCTAATTAAGGAGTATGAAAATCACATGCTGGCGAACTTTATAAGCTTAGCAAGGGTTGTGAGAGAAGTTAAGTCCTTAAGATTGCTCTGTGAGAGATATGGGTAGAACTCGATAAAATTAACGAGAAGACCCTCATAAAGTGTATTTGCCAAGATGGAAATTCAGAAGCTCAAGCAGAACACAGTGAGTACAAGAAAGCGCTGAAATACTTCCTTAGATTTGTTGGAAATGAAGAACTTGAAGCTAAGATAAAGAGGAGAGAGCCTAAGGACAATGAGATAACAATTGATGATCTGCTAATGAGGTTCTAAAGATTGTAAGCGTTACAATGAACGAAAGAAACCAGCTTTAATCATGTTCGATCTAGCGTGCAGACCAGAAGAACTGTTAACACTCACAGTTGGCGATTTCGTAAGAGATGGTTGAGCTCAGGAGGAGCAAAACTACGCGCATATCTCCACATCTAAGCTTCTCTCTCCCCTACGTTATAAGATGGCTAGAAGTCCATCCGCTAAAAGACAATCCAAACGCTGCAATGTGGATCGATCTGAACAAGCTGAGGAAGGGAATTGTAGCACCAATTGATAACGATGCTTACAACAGAATTCTCGACAGGCTTTTTAAAAGGGCAGAAATAAGGAAAGGGAGAAAATTTTTTCCTTACAAGCTCAGGCACACAGGAATAACGATGTGGAGCATGCTGTTAACAGAGCAACAGCTTGCAAAGCGCTCAGGACACATTAGTAGGCTCCAAACATCTAAGAAAATACGCCAAACTA
>QMZE01000099.1 GCA_003663025.1 Archaeoglobales archaeon | reverse complement strand
GACCTCGGAGGTCTCGGAAGGTGACATTGGCAGCAAAATTGCCTAGATTGCGCCCGTTTTTACCGGCAAAGGCGCTCTCGAGAGACCTCCGAGGTCTTGTTGTCGTAACATTTTGGATCTACTAGGTCTGAACAGTTATTCTTCAGGTTCGTATATTCTGGTATGCAAGCTTTCCCCGCCCTTGAGTTTCAAATGATCGCTGTTTTCGTAATAGATTGTTCGATCAATCACGCGCCTTTCGGGCGAGGCGAACAAAATCACGTCCGATTCGATAGTTCGCGCCGGGTACACTACCATGCCAGAGCCTATGTAGCAGTTGTGGCCCACGCAGCTACCCAGCACCGGCATACCCGTTTCCTTTGGTTCTCCCTCGTGTATAGCGCGGATGGGCTTTTGAGGCACCAGGCTAAAGTCGGTAAAGGTGCTGCCTGCGCCAATAAAGGTGCCACGTCCGATGCTACAAAATTGCAAGCACGTATTCTGCGCCAGCATCGAATCCGCCATCATCACGCTCATAAAGAGCGCGCCTCGGAAGGGAAGAAAACAGCGGTCCGATACCACACTGACCTGAATCTGGCTGCCCGTTCCAATGCTCACGTTATTACCAATGACAGCGATATCTATAACCGACCCCGGCCCGATGCTGACGTTATCGCCAATCCAGGCCGGCCCTCTGAGGACGACGGAGGGATCAATGCTACAATTGCGGCCTATATGCACCACCTCCGACGATTCGAGAACCTGTTTTCGTTCCAACATAGAACACCACAGTATTTTCAGATTCTTTTTCAAGTCATGCTCAATTTCGTGATCCAATCGCGCCGCTTGGGCAAATACTCCAAAGATGACGTTGGCGGTGATGGTGTGAACCCAATGTTCGATGGAGCAAAACGCCTTGGTGGGCACCTGGTACACCAGCTCACCCATCATGTTGGACATGTGAGTTGGGACGTGGTAATATCCCATCTCTCGTGCGCCGGTGTCCATCACCAATGGGCGCACGTTAGGCTCTACGCCGTGTGGAAAGTACCACATGTAGGCTACATACTTGTCCCCTTCGCGTTGGATACCTCGTTGGAGATGGATGGCGTGGGCATTGATCGCGCGGTCGTCCAGTGCAAAGGCGACTCGACATGCCTTGCCCAACTTTCGCGCGCGCCGGATGAACTCGTCTACAAAATATTGGTCGAAAAACAGGTTGTCCCGGTAAACGAGCGTCTCCACGCGCTTTGGTTCGATCTCGGCTGGCGAATCTACCTCGCGCTCCTCCGTGGTGTAGGACGCCAAGACGTCCCGCTGGTGGAGCCATAACTGTTTGTTGAGCACACGCAGTTCACGGGCTTTCTCGTTGAATGGAAATATCTCGCGATGGTCCCGCAGAATGATCTTTCGCATTTGTCTGCTCAATCCAATGGTTGCTTGCTGATCAGAATGGTGCAGTTCTTCTCACCAGTGGCGATGCACGAGACTTCTTCTACGTAAAAGTTTTCGCCGCCGCTGACCCAGTAAAGCGCTTCTTCCAAGATGCCGACAGCCAGATGGCAGCAGGGCGAGTCGGATTTGCGTCCCCAACACGCGCCACAGCGCTCCATAACCCAGTAATAATATTGTTCATCCTCCCCCAGTCGTATTAGGTGATCGGTGAATTTATTGAACATCTGGGCCAACACCTCAAAACCCACCTTTAGTTTCATTCCCAGTGGCAGGAGGCGAAAGGTCAGATCCGCAATACCCAGCATCGGCCCAAAGTCCTGGATGCCGAGTTTGAGGCAAGCCCGACCGGCTCGTAGCGCCAACCCTCGTCCGCCGCGCGGCCCATACATTTCGTCTAGCGCTTGTAGTAGTTGCCCTACTTCAGTGAAAGGAAACTCCTGTGCAAAGTTGTTCGGCGGATAGTTTCCGATGTATTTTTGAAGTCGGGCCAGGTTCAGCACAGCGTTCACTCCATTGCGGCCCATAACCTCTTCCAGCGCCAGGAAGATAATCCGCCCCATTTTGTTTGGGAAAGAGAATTGTTGAACTTCTTGGCCCTTTGATAGAGATTCGTCTGTCATAAATGCTGGCTCTCTGGCTGCTGGATGGCCCAGTTCACGCTATTGGGCCGCGCTATGCATGGTTAAGAAATTCCTGTAGCGTCTGATAGAATCGCTGTGGTTCGTCCAGCATTGGAAAGTGGCCCGATTTTTTAAAGTAGTGTATATTAGCTTGTGGTGCTCCTTGTGCCAGAACGTTACCCTGCTTGGGGTTCACGATACGGTCCACTCGGCCATAAATACCCAACGTTGGTACTTTTATATTTTCTAGTCGCGGGCGCAGGTCTATATGACGCAGCGATGCAATACTGTAGTGGAAAGATTCCAGCGTCGTGCGCGAAACGTCTCGTTCGAACATCTTGTACCAAGTTTTCCAGTCCCGCGCGTAAATTGGAGAGAGGATGCGAACGCCTAGTGGGAATATCTGGTAGAACAAGCTAGCCAGGGATCGCCGTGCTGATAATCGTAGAAAGAGCGCCAGCCCATCGCCCACGATGGGAGAGCCTACCACCGCCACCTTTTGAACCCGTTCGGGATGGTCTAACGCCACGCCGAGCGAGACAGTGCCGCCCATGGAATGGCCCACGATGGGCGCCTGCATGATCCCTAGGCGCTCCATAAACTGATTCACCATCTCGATATAGTCCTGAACAGTGAAACTGTCCCCTTGCTTCCCAGATTCCCCAAAACCCCAAAAATCGAGTGCGTATGTCTTGTAACGACGGCCCAATGACTCCATAGTACTCAGCCAATGGTCCCATGATTCCAGCCAGCCGTGCAGTAGAATCACGGGTCGCCCGTGGCCGTGGGTTTCGTAGTGGACTACCCCTCGGTCAGTAACGATGGAGCTCATAAGCGCGCCACTCCTAGTAGCCGAAATGCCCCATCGGCTATCAGAGTCTCAGAAATAGACGATATTGCCATTGTGTTTAAATCATACCATGAAAGTGTACAGGGAAGATTGAGAAATCATTGCAATTTCGTTAAAGTGGAGTTACGACTTTTGAAACGAACGGCGGCCGAACCGCCCATCCTGCACGACTCGGCCGCCAGAAAAGCATTACTTTACACAGCACAAGTCTCCATTGCCGGACGATGTGCCTGCCCTTTTCTTCCTAAACCTCGCTTCCGTTCGGTCAAGAAAGTGAACGTAGGCCTAGTGAACCCGCATAACCCTAAAGTGTCACCGCTCCCCTTTTACAGGGGCCTTGAGCGTATTGGGGTCAGTGACTTGGGCTTGACTGATTCTCAACGCGCTACTCGACCCGCAATGTTAACCCGATAGCGTTGATTTAATTTCCCCCTTCCTCCATCAAACTGAGGATCGAGTACAAGAGTTCCAGCAGAACTTGCTTGACGCTTTCCGGGTCGATAGCTACGCAGGGCACCATCTTGATTTCCTGGGGGATACGAAGCGCGATGCGCAAATCTTCAGTCTCCCATGCATCTTGTAAATCTTGTTTGTTGGCAGCAACGACGTAGGGTACAGGGGCATAGGAACGAAAGGTATCCAGGATACTACGAGCTTCACGGAATGTTTCCGGTCGCACACTGTCGAGCAGAACGACAAAGCCTAACATTCCTTCGGCGAGGATTTCCCACATAAAGTCGAAGCGGCGTTGACCGGGAGTGCCGAACAAGTAGAGCACCAAGTCCTCATCTACGGTGATACGTCCAAAATCCATTGCCACCGTGGTCTGATCCTTGACCCGTTCTTCTTTACGAGAGATTTTTTTCTCTGTCGCGACGACGTCAATCTCACTTATGCTCTGGATGAATTCCGTTTTGCCAGCCGAAAATGGCCCGGTTACCACTATTTTAACTGTCTGCATAGTTACGTTCCTTACAATAATGCCTGGTTGCTATTTCTGAAAAAAGTTAATCAAGCGTTCAACCACGCCACGCTTGACGGCTGGACGGCGCACGGTCATAGGAGTTTCACCGGACGCTTCTGACGGCGCCGCCTTGCGCGTTCCTTCTGGCTGGACCAACTCTACCAACCCTGCCTGCAATAGACCGTATACAATTTTGCGGATTTGGAAATCGCTTAGATTGTTAAACTGCGCGATCTGGCGGATAGTGTTGCGGGGATTGATGAAAGAAACCGCACGCCATTCCTCGACGCTCAGATTGATGTTACGCAGTTGCACGCCGGGACGATCTGCGAATTTGAGCGCTATATCTAGGTCGGGCAATTCGTCCTGCAACCGTTCCCACTCCTTCAAACGGCGGCTGCCCTCCATAATTATACTTTCCAGGTCAATAGGAATGGTAATGCGGTTCTCAAACGGCAATACGTTCGATTCGAAACGGAAGGTCCCCTCTGGCCAGGTAAAGAGAGGATAGACGTTGTTCAAAATATAGGTGCGTACGCTTTGCGCAATATCGGCCTGACTCACATAGCCAGCGTTTATCAACAAGGCGCCTAGTTCCTTGTCGCTCTTGGCGCTAGCTTTGGACTGGATTGTGTGTGCTTGTTCTTTTGTGATCTTGCCGGCTCGATGAAGCACCACTGCCAGAGGATCGCCCTGCTCATTCGATGTCGCATAAGTGAGCTTACCCTCCTTGAAGCACAGGCGGGCTTGCGCCTCGCGCGCATCAATTGCCAGCGTGCCTGTCTTGCGTGCTAAATTGATCAGGTTGAGCAACTGGGTCGTGCTAAAATCCTGCAAGTTCCCCTTTAGTGCCATACATACCTCCACTGCGGCTATCTAAAGCCGTAGATTTGAACTTGCTCAAAGATACACTGAGTTGGATTATACATTCTCTTGGCGTTCAAGTCAACCGCAGAAAAACCAAAATTCTTGGCCTTTGCGGGGTGGGTCCCATCTGTACTACAGTAGAAGCAGCCAGGGCCATCTGGGCCAGATGATAGATGACAACGCATAGCGGTCAGTCAATGACCAATTACCAATATCAGCAACGAAGAATACGCGTACCAGTGATAAGGCGTTAGTGGGATAAGGAGTGATGAAAAGGGGGATGATTGAGGCTGAGGCGTGCAGGATTATATCCGGCGGGGAGCATATCAAGCCGACTGGATGGGCAGGGGGGTAGGT
>QMZE01000098.1 GCA_003663025.1 Archaeoglobales archaeon | reverse complement strand
ATGACATCTCGAAAATTTTAAATATCACTGTGTAAAACAAGTAAGAAAAATCTTACAAATTTGGTGAATGTCATGGGGGTTTGTTCAAGGCAAAGGATTGTATATGGTGTAGTTACTGTAAGTGAGAAGGGGCAGATATCAATTCCCGTTGATATAAGAAGGGATTTAGATATCAAAGCTGGTGATAAACTTTTAGTTCTTAAGAGGAGAGATAATGCTGGTCTAACGCTTATCAAGCTTGATAAGATGGATGAACTTATGTTTTTGATTCAAGAGGATGAGGAATTCTTTAAAAGATTGGGGGGTGATAAGGATGGGTGAGAGATACACATGCAAAGACTGCAAGTATTACAGACCGATAGATGATACAAAGGGAGAATGCTTTGGACATACGGTTCCTGCAGATATGCCAGCCGAAAAATGCCCAGCAAAGGCTTTTGAGTTACGTGAGAAAAAAGGTTGATTGTAAAATGCTGGAGGATTTTCAATTGTGATAAAGGAAACATAAAAGATAAATTTAAAAAATTAAGTGTCAATCTCTTCAAGATCAGAGTGCAGTCCTACAAGAAGGTGTAAAGGAACAAGCGAAGTTTGGACATATTCCAGAGATTCTGATGAATTACATGAGATGAATTACCTGGTAAAGTTTCAAAGAGTTTAATCATTTATGGCATTGAAATCTAAGGAGAATTAAAAATTGTCTGCACAGGTAAATATTTTATGTTTTAGGTATTACCTAGATTATGAAGGATGTCCTGAGGATAGTAAATCTCTGTGTAGGTGTCGATGGTAGGGTAATTCTCAAGAATGTAAACCTATATATCCAAAAGGGTCAAACCTTTGCGTTATTTGGACCAAACGGTAGTGGGAAGTCAACACTCCTCATGACAATTGCTGGAAGTTCAAAGTATAAGATTTACGATGGTAGAATAATGTTTAAGGGTGTTGACATAACTGAAAAGGCGACGGATGAGAGAGTTAAGATGGGTTTGGGTATCATGTATCAACATCCCCCAAAGATAACTGGGGTTAAGCTGAAAGAAATTTTGAAGCACTGTGCAAAACTTGGTGGAACCGAAGATAAGATTTACGAATACGTTAAGATGCTGAATATGGAGAATTTGCTTGATAGGGATGTAAACGTTGGATTTTCTGGTGGTGAAGCAAAGAAGTCTGAGCTATTACAGTTACTGCTGATGAATCCTGAATTTTTAATGTTGGATGAGCCTGACAGTGGTGTCGATTTGGAGAGTATAGCGGTGATTGGTGAGGTTATAAACGATCTACTTGATGGGAAGTCTGGGATAATCATAACCCACACAGGTCAGATTTTGAAGTTTGTGGATGTTGATTACGGTGTGGTCATGTATAAGGGTAGGATTGCATGCATAGGTGATCCAAGGGAGATTTTGAAGACAGTTGAGAAGTATGGATATGAGGAGTGTGCCAGGAGATGTCTGAGGACTTTGTAGATTTGAGGAAGGTTGGTATAGAGAGGGATCCATCAAAGAGATCTGCAAGCTTCATGATGGTTGATGAGAGTCCAGAGGTGGGATTCTCAAGGGGAGTTGAGATATTGAGCACGAGGGAGGCAATTGAGAGGTATGAGTGGTTAGAGAATTACAGCTGGAGGTTGGTTGAGGGTGAAGGGGATTACGATGGATACTTCATAAGGGTTCCAAGGAACGTTAAGGTTGAGTTTCCAGTCGAAGCTTGTTTGCTTTTAAAGATGGCCAAGAGTCAGAGGGTTCACAACATAGTGATTGCTGAGGAGAACTCTGAATTAAACTTGATAACGGGTTGCACATCTGAAAGACTATCGGGTTTGCACCTTGGAATGTCGGAGTTTTACATAAAGAGGAATGCAAAGGTAACATTCACGATGATACACAACTGGAAGAGGGGGAATGAAGTTTTACCCAAGACAGGTATAAGGGTCGAGGAAAACGGAGTCTTCATAAGTAACTACATACTCTTAAGTCCAGTTAAAGTTGTGAAAGCTTGTCCAGTAGCATACCTTGAAAGGAATTCAAGAGCTTTCTTTGGTAGTGTAGTTGTTGGATTTGAGGATTCCGAGATAGACATTGGTAACGTTGTTTATTTGAATGGTGAAGGAAGTTCAGCTGAGATTGTTTCTAGAAGTATAAGTAGGGGAGGTAAGGTATTTTCGAGGGGACACATAATAGGTAACGCTGAGAACGTTAAGGGACATTTGGAATGTAAGGGTATGATAATTGGTAATGGTGTTATAAATGCAATTCCAGAGCTTGAGGCAAGAAATCCAAATGTTGATTTGAGTCACGAGGCGGCGATAGGAAAGATTGCTGAGGATGAGATATTCTATCTGATGACGAGGGGTTTGAGTAGGGATGAGGCAACATCACTCATAATCAGGGGATTTATGGATATTGAGGTCAAGGAGTTGCCAGAGGTTTTAAAGAGGGAGATAGATAGGGCTATTGAGCTTGTCGAGAAGGCACTTGTATGATGTATTCAGATGTTCCAAGGTTGCAAAGAAAGTTGAATTTTTACAGCTATTTTGATATTTTTGACTATGGAGAATCCAAAATCTATGTTTGGTTGCAATACTCCCAATAATCTGTCTAATCTATTACATGAAGATAGTAGAGTGTGAAACAAGAGTTGAGCCTAAAGTTTACCGCCCATTTTTCTTTTGTTATGTTGTGATAAACATGTGTGTTTGTGTTAGTGAGATCATTAAATCTCTTTTACATTTGTAAGAGATGTGAAGACGAAGTAGATTTATAGATTGAATCAACAGCCTCTGTATTACCTTTAATGCCTGTTTTGTTAGTCTTACGAAACGATAAGAGCAAATCTTTTGAGTGACAACCAAGCTTTTAGCCTCTAATCGATCCAAAGTCCTGTGAACCCTTTTTTATTAGGAATAACCCCTAGTTCCCACCAAAAGTAATAGTCTGGCTATGGATTTTAGATAAATATTATGAAGAGATAATAGATAAAGGGACTAATTGTTGATGAATACTATCCATCAAAAGCGAAAAGGGAAGTAAGACACAAGAAGATATGAAATTATAAGGGAAGAAGACTGAGGTTATAAGATAACCTGCGTTACGTTAAATATTCATGTTTACTTATACAGCAAGAAAGCAATTTAGCTGCTTAAGGAGAAAAAAGATGATTTCGCTGAAAGATTAAAATGAGAAACCTTTATTACAGACAAAGGATACCTTAGCAAGGCAAGAAATGGAGAGAAGGGGGTGTTGTATTCATTGCAGTTAGGAAGGAGAGCTATAAAGCGATGAGGAAGCAAAATATTACATTCCAGAGTTAGGAATAAGATCGAAACAATATTCTCATTTGCATAAATTCATAATGGCTTTGAGAAGATGCCGCTAAATTTAATCTCCTATCAGCAGTGATGGAATCTATGGTAAAAATTAAAAATTAAGATGATTTTCTTCTTATTACTAAAATGAGTGATACAATCAAAATAGCTATCGAAACTCCAGATTCTACTGGAACTTTAGCAGTTTCAGGAGCTTTCGGAGTATATTTGGTTAGAGGTAAGTAGTCCGTGTTATTGACTGCAAGAATGTAGGCATCGTCACATATTCCATCTGCATCTGAATCACTGCAAGTCTGGCTAAAGCCAGTTCCATCTGGTTTAGCCCAGAAGTTTCCTGCTAAGTATGATCCACCTATTATGTTTGTTCCAGGTTGCTTCGTAACGTTCCACCTGTTCGAATGAATCGCTCCAGAGAAGTACACGTTGTTGGTGTTGTTGAACAGATTGTTGTAAATGATATTATTTGTACTAGGCTCTTGTAGACTATGGAAGTATACGCCGTAGTTGTTGTAAATTATTGTGAAATTTGTAATGATGTTCGTCTGAGAAACGTTCAAGAATATACTATAATTGTTATATCTGACATAGCTTCCGTTTAAAACATTCGAATTAGATTTGAACAAGTACATGCCGTTGTTGTTCTTCTCTACTGTAACATTTGTTAGTGTGTTGTTGTGAGATTCTATAAGTGCAATACCGTATCCAGAATTATTAAAGGATGTGCTGGAGTTGATCTTGCTATTAATAACCTCTATAAAAACAGTTCCATTTGTTGAATTGTAAGCTGTGCAGTTATTTAACGTTATGTTTGTCAGAAGTGATGTGCTGTTGTATGCGAGGATTGCAGTTGATGCATTAAAGACAATTAGATGCTCAACAAACGTATCGTTTGCCATTATCCATATCCCTATTCCTCCAGAAGCATCAATTATCGGATCTCCTGACAGGATTATCGGCTTGCTTATGATTAAGTTCGTTCTGTAAATTCCCGGGAAGATCTTTATCGTGTCGTATGGAGAAGCTTCATCTATTGCTCCCTGAATTCTCATGTACTTCTTGCCAGTGTTTAGGTTCTCTGCTGCTGGCGTGAAGTTTATTATGAGGGGGTGGTAGTCTTGGGCTACAACATTACCTTTTGTTATGTTGTATGGTGTATCTCCAAGCCCATCTTCATCGGTGTCGTATCCAATGTAATCGCTCCAGTAATTTCCTCCAAGATATGCTCCTCCAACTATGTTTGTGCCTTCTTGCTTTGTTATATTCCACTTAATAGAGCTTCCATCTCCCTCAATCGCGTTGACTGTGTTGTTGAAGTAATTGTTGTAAACCGTGCTATTTATTGCCCATAAGCCAACACCCCATTGGTTGTCTCTTATCCAGTTTGCAGTTATTACGCTGTCCCAAATACCCCCATCACCTGATAAAATTCCAACATAGTTGTCACTTATTTGATTGGCACGAATTGCAATACTCCAGACAGCAGATGCAAAAATGCCAATTGTGTTATTGGTGATAGTGTTGTCCGATATAATGCTGTTGTTTACCAGAAAGAGGTTGATTCCAGAAACAAATATGTCGGGCGATACATTGGTGTTGTTGAATATTCTGTTGTTGGATATTGTAACATCAGTTATATTTCGGAAATAATCGCCATCCGTTGAGAAATATCCTATAAGGGTTATACCTCCTCCAATCAAGACGCCCTCCTCTATCAAGCAATTCTCACCCTGACATAGGTAACCGTTCTCAAACACATCGTTGTTTGATATCTGAATGCCACTGAAATTCCCCAAGATAAGCGTGCCAGCGAAATT
>QMZE01000097.1 GCA_003663025.1 Archaeoglobales archaeon | reverse complement strand
TCTTAGGTTTATTTCAACAGACGCAATCTGATACAAATTTATACCAATTTAATGTTTTTTCCTTTTTACATGCAAGACGTATCATCAGGTACGAACAACCCTCTGCTGAGTTGATTAAGAGAATATCAGCTGTCTACGACGCGTCACACAAAGATGAAAGCTTAATTCCCAAAAGTTGTAGAGGGTCGGATATCGTCATGATTGATGATGTCCCTTTCCATCCTTACTGGCAGGGCGAAATCGGAAAGTATGCATTTCACCCCATGGGGCTTGGGGGGTTCTTGTCACATCTGGACTGCGATGAACCAGTGGCAAGGTATATCGACGCAGCAATGGGAATGGCTCACAAGCTGCCGAATGGTGGACTCCTTTGGTATTACCCTGATAATTACAAACTTAACAGATTTCTTGGACCGGATTTATCCCCTAGTGCGGTCGGTCAGAGCCAAATCCTGGGCGCGATTACCAGCCTTGATAAGCGCTGTCGCTTGAGTCTTTCTAAGATAGCCCGTCGTGTTTTCCTCGGCTTAAGCTATGATTACTATAAGGGTGGGGTTAATCTTGAAAATAAGGCTCTGTTGGAGATTCCGCTATTTCATTCTGCTCCCGAAATCATTCTGAACGGCTGGCTGCACGCCCTTCTTAACCTTCGCAATTATGTAGAGCAATACCAAGATCCTCAAGCCAAGGAGCTCCTATATTCCAACCTTAAATTTCTTGCTGAGTCCTTAGGTAATTTCCATGACGAGAAGACAGGACTTAGCCTTTACTCCGATCTTTCCCCGTACCGAGTGCGAGTATACCATAAAAGCGGCATTTCTTCACACCTGACAGCATTCTATAAAGCTCGAATCAAAGGTTTTGACGATCTTGCCTTCGATTTAAAGGTCATACAGCATAAGACACGCTCACCATATGACAACCAGATTATCCGCCAAACAAAGTCTTTTACAGATGTATGGATCAGTTGCAGCAAGAATTATGAAACTTACTTAGTGAGTGATGTGCCTATTAGAGTGAGATTCTACACAGGGGAGTATTCACCGCATAGGTCAGCTCCAGGAAAAGGCGGGGAGAGGATTGAGCTTGAGTCTACTGAAGTGGACGGCTATCATGTTGTGCATATTACAGCTGTGCGAGATAAACTTTTCTGCGGGTATCCGACAAACTTTTCTAAGATGGGAGAAAATTACTACCATACATATCATGTAGTTGCCTTAGCTGCTCTTCTTGCCTCTGTAGACATGCCAAGCAAAATGCGTGCAAGTCTAAAGGTATGGATGGAGAAATGGATAAACACTATTGAAACATTCAATTCTTCACAGGGCCTAGTATTTTCAAGCTACGAGAAGATCTTGAGAGACTTAAACGCGCACGAAGTGTTCACCTTTTATGATGATTGGGAGACTTTGCTGCGAATGGCAAGAGAGACATGTCGCTGATTCGCTTTATAATTGAAGGGGTGCCTAGAGAATGAAAACGGACATGGTGAGTTTGTACGAGAGTATACTAAAACTGTTGGAGAGCTATTTGGAAGCAGTAGACGTTACTCGTTGTGGGTTCGGTATTGATCCTTACTATGAAAGCGAACCCAAGGATCACCCTATGGCTTATGGTCTCTTTGCCAGAGGGTTATCTCGGCTTTATCAAGTGACTGGGAAGAATGGTAATCTAAGCATCGCCATAAATTGTCTAGAGAGATTGCGTCAACTCTCCTCATCAAGACAGAAATATCTATGTTGGGGCTTGTCGTTCTCTTGGAAGGGTTTCCCAGCGTCTTACCCCTATGCCATCACTACAGCGATCGTTGGAGAGGGTTTCTTGGAAGTATATCGACAAACTAGAGAGTCATCATATCTCGAGGATCTTTATAAGATTTGCTCTTGGTTGGTCGAGGGACTGGAATGGAATAACGTAAGTAGAGTAACAGCTTGTCCTTGGTTTGCTCCTGGGTTTCCTGTTTTGGTTAATAATGTCGCAAGCAAAGTAGGTGCCTTGCTGTGGCAGGTAAGTGATCTTATTCATGAGCAAAGATTTAAGCGATATGGTGAGAAGGCTTTACGTTATGTTCTAATGCAACAAGCTCCCGAAGGCTTTTGGATCTATAGGAAAAGTACTAAAGAAGCTTTTCAGATAGACGGGAATACGGTAGATAATATACATACAGCCTATACCTTAGAAGGTTTAATTGACTATTATAGATCCTTATCAATGTTCAGACGATGGCTATATCAAGGGTTAAAAAACCAAATCCACAAGGGTCTCCATTTTTACACAACCCACCTATTCCAGGGTGGGCGGGCTTTAGAAAAAGTTCTCATAATGGAGGCACAAGAGCTTGAACAGTCACACACGAGAAGCAAAGCGTCTCGCCAGTGGAAAATTAAATCCCTAAAGAAGGGGCGCTTTCTAGTTTATTATCCAGTGGAATCGCGATTGTGGGGATATGGCGCAGCCATTACTACATTAGCGAAGGCGGCGGCGTATAAGATCTGTCCCAGAGTATTTGGGGTTTTGATAGACATCTTCCAATTTGTTAAAGAGCATTTGGTTACCGATGAAGGTCGGTGGAGGTATAAAAGCGATAATGAACATATCTACATACGTCATGAGGCTCATGTCTTCAACGGCTTGTGCGAGATGCTATGGGCGCTAAAGGAAAGAGGTGTATCCCGATGAAATCTCCTGAATTAGAATACTACGAACGAATCGCTCCAAAATATGACGAGTTACATGCTCAGCCCATACAGCTTTATCATACAAAAGTTGAATCGGAATTGATTCAGCCTTACTTATATGAAGGACAGAAGGTGGCAGTAATAGGATGCGGTGGAGGGCGAGAGTTTGAATACCTGTTAAAGAAGCAAATTATACTAGTCGGTGTTGATTTCAGCAGAGGGATGTTAGATAAAGCTAAAGAGAAGATTCAAAAGCTGGCTAAACACTTTTCAGATCGAAAGTTACTTTCCTATGTATCATTAATCCAAGCAGATGCAGCAAATCTCCCCTTTGGAGACTCGGAGTTTGACCTTGTATTTTGCTTGGCTTCTCTTAACTATTTCCCAAATTACGAAAAATCCTTATTGGAAATGAACCGCGTAGTAAAGCCAGGTGGCAAGGTTATAGTAACAGTTATCAATCGTTGGGAGCTGTCTGCTTTTGTTAAGCGGATTCCGAGTGTGTTAAAAATCTTTAAAGGAGGTGGGGGCAAGAAAACCTCAAGTGTCTTTCGCAAGACCTTTACAATGAAAGAGATGAAGGAGCTTTATCGGAAAGCCGGATTAAATGTTTGCAGAGTAGAAGGTATACGTCTTTTCCTTGATTTTATCCCACAGGCCTGGAACACACGTCAGGAATATTTCTCAAAAGCACAGAAAGCAATTCAGATTCTCAGTATGCTTGATCAGGCCTTACTGAAATTGCGATTCTGTAAACTATGTGCTCGATTTCTTATGTTAGTAGGAGAGAAGCCTTATGGATGTTAAGATGGGAGTTCTAGCTGATTCACAAATAGAATACATTCAAGAAATCTTTGAACAAATTGGGCTTAAGGATTGTTTCAATTTTGTGCAGAATGACTTTAAGCAGTTTGATTGCGTCATCATTGCTAAGACTGAAAGTTTCGATTCAAATCAACAGACGATGATAGAACAGTATTTTAATCAAGGTGGAAGAATACTCCTATTCATTGATGGTGAAAACAAGCTGCCATGGGGTATCCAAGCAACCAGAATAGCAACACAAGGTGATGCCATAGTAGTAAAATCTGGTGCCAAAGATATAGTAGGAGAACTTGCCGGTCTGCGATTTCCTCTTTGGTTTGTGCCTGCTATAGCTTTGAAGCAGGGGGAAAGTAGAGTTAAAATTACTGAGGTAGCACGATTCTATCCTCAGTCTGCTTCAGCAATTTTTGCTTTAGAGCATTCTGCTGGCCGTGCAATCGTCTGCGGATTTCCCTTATTTAAGTCTCTCCATCAATGTGCCTCTTCTCCGTGGCCTTATGGGTATGGTGCTTTAGTGTATCTGTTGAAGGCAATGCTTAACTGGCTCTGCCAAGATCGTGCCATGTGGCTCAAATTCAAATATGCATCCCCTATCGCCGTGTGTAGCTTTGACATGGAAGAACCAATTGCCAATCGCACTATTGGGAAAGTTTTATTAAAACTGTCTATTCCTTGGAGTCAAGGCAAATCACTATTTATCTCTACTCATCGCCTACAACGAATATTACCGTTCAGACGGAGACTATTTGCTTCGGTGACTAGATCACATTCTTCAGACATCTCTACAAAGATTCTTAGGATATATCTTGATGTGCGATTGAATAGGAATCGGTTATTTAACCCTCATTCAATATTAATGTTGCAAATTGAATGCTCTCCAGGGAAGCAATTAGTGAGAGAATTACTCCCGCAATTCAAGCATAGTTTGCTTCGTATTGCTGAGATCTTCAATAAATTCGATTATAGATGCACATTTTTTGTACCAGGAGTAATTATAGAAGCGATGTTATATGATCCTCTATTACAAGACCTGCAAGCAGCCGGCTTTGAATTTGGGTTGCATGGTTATCGGCATGATCACTATGGGAATATGAAATTAGAGGAGATTGACCGTGATCTCCGTCTCTCTATAAAGGTCTTCAATGATGCTGGCCTTAGACCTCTAGGGAATCGATGCCCGGGATTCTCAACCAATAGAATACTACCTCAGAAGTTACAGAAGCTGGGACTTCTTTATGATAGCTCACTCACAGAAATCTATGAAAATTATCCTTTGCTTCCCGTTAGAAATCCTTCTTGCTCCTTACCCTTTTATCAGGTTCCAATCTCATTGAATTTGTATAAGAATAATCTAAACCTTGGGGAAAAAATTCAGAGGGTTGCCGAGCAAGGAGGACTATTACATTTATATGGGCATGATCATGAGTTCCATCGTTTTGATTCTAAAGGAAAGATTTTAATGGGAGTGCTAAGGAAGTTGCAATGGCATGGATTTCGGGTGATGCCAATCCACGAACTTTTAAAAGCTGATGAAGGGAAACGATGAAAGTCTGCATGTTTGTATACAACAACTGTAAGCACGATGCCAGGGTTCTTAAGGAAGCAAGGACCTTGGCAGAGGCTGGTTATGATGTAAGAGTTATCGCTGTGCTTGATAATACCACAGAGCCATATGAG
>QMZE01000096.1 GCA_003663025.1 Archaeoglobales archaeon | reverse complement strand
CCACCATATTAGTTCTCATAAAACTGTGCAATCTATTTTCAACAGAGCAACAAGTAGTAATAAAAAAAATAAGGTTACAAAAAGGGGGATATGAAGAGGGTTAAAGAAGTAGTGAAAGGACTAAAAATATTTGAAAGAGACAAGGTACCATTGGAAATCTAAGGTATTAGGTATAGCGATGTATATACAAACGTCATCAGTAAGGAGGACAGCAAGGATACTTTCAGAATTCGGTTCACAAGTGGGTGAAGAAGTTTGAAAAGAAGTTACCAATTTCAACTGAGAAAAAGGAAAGGAATATAGTTGCAATAGACGAAACTGTTGTTAAAGCTAACAGAAAGAAATACTATGTTTTTTCAGCTGTGGATGTAGAGAGAAACGAGTTAATTCTCATGAGAGTCTATACGACAAGAAACTACATAACTGCAATTCTTAAATTATTGCGAGAATAAACCTAAATTCATCGTAGATAAGGCTCCATAGCTTGAAAAAGCTCTAAAAAGTCTTTAGATTTTGAACATGAATCCTTTCGGTAAGCATAGTTTAGTCGAATCCGTCTTTAGCTCTTTCAAATACCGTGTTAAATTATTCTTTTGTTCAATCACAGCTAAAAAACCACTCATAAACTGGAACACCTTTTGTAGACTGTTCTCGTTTTACTATAACCATCTGAGGTGTTATGTTGACAGATCCTCTGCATAAACAGAAAGACTTTTTAGATGTCACAAAAGTAATCTAAGTAATCTAAATGATATTTAAATATAATATTTCAATCTCTTTACTTAAGCTTTTCTTTTAACAATCAGATATGCAAAAACACTGGCACCAAAACCGTTATCGATGTTGACAACTGCAACACCAGAAGGACAGCTTAGAAGCATTGAAAATAAAGTCGTAACACCATTTAAATTCACACCATATCCAACTGAAGTAGGAACAGCTACTATTGGAACGTCCGTTAGTCCAGCGAGTATCGATGGCAAGGCACCCTCCATTCCAGCAATCGCTATTATCACATCCACATCCTCCTCCTTAACCTTTTTGAGTGGTTCTATCAGCCTGTATATACAAGCTATACCAACATCGTAGAACTTAAAGACCTTCAAACCCAAAAATCTTGCAGTTGTGTATGCCTCTTCGGCTACGGGTATGTCAGAAGTCCCAGCTGTGAATATTGCAATTTTTCCAATTTCCTTAACTTTACCTTCACTGATCTCCTTAGCCTTCTTCCCTACGATGGCAATTCTACCAGTCTCATTTACATGAATTTCCTTGAAGTTTAACCTTAAGGCTTCAATCTGCTCCCTATTTAATCGGGTAATCAATACCGAATCGACACACTCCAAATAAGCTTTAACTATCTTTATCAGATCATCCACACTCTTACCTTGAGCAAATATTGCTTCAGGCTTGCCAGCTCTAAACTCCCTAAAGCAGTCCAATCGAGCTATGTCGTCAACCTTCCTTATCATCGCATCCAATTTGGATTTATGTTTTTAACATCTCCTCAACCTCCCTGTGATACTCCTGAATACTCTTTATGGTCATCTCCCTCCTTTTAACAGCCTCAATCCCTTTGACGGCAGCAATTGCACCTGCAATAGTTGTTATGTAAGGTATGTTGTAATCCACAGCAGTCCTCCTTATAAAGTATCCATCATCCCTTCCCCTCTTACCACTCGGCGTGTTTATTATCAAATCGACATTTCCATTTATTATCTCATCGAGTATGTTTGGTCTTCCCTCACTAACCTTGTTCACAACCTCAACTTCGATACCGTGAGACCTCAAGAATCTTGCAGTTCCCTTCGTTGCAACTATCCTAAATCCAAGTTCAACCAGCTTCCTTGCAACCCAAACAATCCTCTCATTCTTATCTCTATCCTTAACACTCAAGAAAGCAGTTCCCTTCAAAGGTAACCTCATCCCAGTTCCAAGCTGAGCTTTGTAGTAAGCCAATCCAAAGTCGTAATCTATCCCCATAACTTCCCCAGTTGACTTCATCTCTGGACCAAGAACGGGATCAACACCTGACAACTTCAGAAAAGGAAATACTGCCTCCTTTACAGCCACATGCCTCAAATTCAACCTCTCCTTAATTCCAAGTTCCCTCAACTTTTTACCCATCATGAGCTTAGCTGCAATCTTTGCCAAAGGCAACCCAGTAGCCTTACTTATAAATGGAACTGTCCTCGAAGCTCTTGGATTTGCCTCAAGAACATAAACTACCCTATCTTTCACCGCAAACTGTATGTTTATGAGTCCAACAACCTTCAAAGCCAAGGCAATCTTCCTCGTGTATTCAACAATCTTACGAATTACATCCTCAGATAGCGAAATTGGAGGTATCACACATGCAGAATCTCCACTGTGAACACCAGCCTCCTCAATATGCTCCAAGATTCCACCTATAACAACCTCTTCCCCATCACAGAGGGCATCAACCTCAGCCTCAACTGCATCTTCAATGAACCTATCTATAAGGATAGGCTTCTCAGGACTAACTTCGGTAGCCTCCCTAACGTATCTCTCAAGCTCATGCTCATCGTAAACGATCTCCATAGCCCTTCCACCAAGAACGTAGCTTGGTCTAACCAAAACTGGATAACCAATCCTTCTCGCAACATCTTTCGCCTCCTCAACACTGTGAGCAATACCATGCTCAGGCTGTGGAATTCCCAAACTACTCAACAACTCTGAAAATCTCTCCCTATCCTCTGCAAAGTCAATTGAATCAACTGATGTTCCAAGTATATTTGCACCACTCTCCTCCAAATCCTTTGCAATGTTCAAGGGTGTTTGCCCACCAAACTGAACTATCACACCTATGGGCTTTTCATTCTCGTAAACGTTCATCACATCCTCGTGGGTTATTGGCTCAAAGTATAACCTATCTGACGTGTCGTAATCTGTTGAAACAGTTTCTGGATTACAGTTCACCATTATTGTCTCATAACCATCTCCCTTTAAACTAAACACTGCATGACAGCAACAGTAATCAAACTCTATACCCTGTCCAATCCTGTTTGGACCACTCCCAAGTATCATGACCTTCCTCCTTGGAGTTGGTATTGCATCGTTCTCCTCCTCATACGTTGAATAGTAGTATGGAGTCTTTGCCTCAAACTCAGCTGCACAAGTGTCAACCATCTTGAAGACTGCCCTTATTCCCCTATTCCTCCTCAACCTCCTAACATCTCTCTCATTTGTCTTAAAAATTTTTGCAATTTGGTAATCTGAAAATCCCAAACGCTTCGCCTCTCTCAAAACTTCATTGGGAACCTTGTTTAAATCGTATCCAGATTTCCTAGCCCAATAGTTCAACTTTTCCTCCATTTCAACTATGTTCTTTATCTTCCTTATGAACCACCTGTCGATCTTTGTAAGCTCATAAATCTCATCGACACTAAAACCACTCTTGAGTGCGTAGCGTATGTAGAAAACTCTATCAGCATTTGGTGTTCTTAGATTCCTTACTATCTCATCTCTACTTGGTTCTCCATCCTTACCATCACTACCCAATCCATATCTCCCAATCTCCAGACTCCTCAAAGCCTTCTGCAAAGCTTCTTCAAAAGTCCTACCAATAGCCATAACCTCTCCAACACTCTTCATCTGTGTTCCTAAGGTTTTATCTGCGGTTGGAAACTTGTCAAATGCAAACCTAGGGATCTTCACAACTACATAGTCAATTGTTGGCTCAAAGCTTGCCGGAGTTTCCTTTGTTATGTCGTTTGGAATCTCATCTAGTGTGTAACCTATTGCAAGCTTTGCAGCAATCTTTGCAATTGGAAATCCAGTAGCCTTAGATGCCAAGGCTGAAGACCTACTGACTCTAGGATTCATCTCTATCGCAACAATCTTACCATTCTCAGGATGGACTGCAAACTGTATGTTACTCCCACCAGTCTCAACACCAATCTCCCTTATTATCTTAATAGCAGCATCTCTCAACTTCTGATACTCAACGTCAGTCAAAGTTTGGGCCGGTGCAACGGTTATGCTGTCTCCAGTGTGAATTCCCATTGGATCGAAGTTCTCAATTGGACATATTATCACAACGTTATCAGCCAAATCCCTCATAACTTCAAGCTCATACTCCTTCCATCCAATTACTCCCTCCTCAATTAAAACCTGACGAATCAAAGATAGCTTTAAACCCTTCTCAACAATCCTCTTCAACTCTTCTCTGTTGTATGCAATCCCACCTCCAGTCCCACCCAACGTAAAGGCAGGTCTAACTACAACAGGATAACCAATCTCCTCAGCAATTGCCAAAGCCTCAAAAACATCGTTTGCAATATCACTCCTTGGGACATCTAATCCAATCCTACGCATACTCTCCTTGAACAACTCCCTGTTCTCAGCCTTCCTTATTGCATCCAACTTTGCCCCTATGAGCTCAACACCATACTCATCAAGAACACCCATCTCACCAAGCTCAACCGCTATATTCAATGCTGTCTGACCTCCCAATGTAGGTAACAGTGCATCTGGAGTTTCCCTTTCAACTATCCTTGCAACTATGTCAGCTGTCAGTGGTTCTATGTATATCCTGTCAGCCATCTCAGGGTCTGTCATTATGGTAGCTGGATTTGAGTTCACCAAGACAACCTTGTAACCCTCCTCCTTCAAAGCCTTGCAAGCCTGACTTCCAGAGTAGTCAAACTCTGCAGCCTGTCCAATCACTATTGGTCCAGATCCTATGACCATTATCTTTTCGATGTCTTCCCTCTTGGGCATGTCACTCCCTCATCATATCGATGAACCTGTCAAAGAAGAAGTATGTGTCGTGTGGACCTGGTCCAGCTTCTGGATGATACTGAACTGTCATTATGGGTAACTCCTCATGTCTCAAACCTTCAACGGTGTTATCGTTCAGATTTATTTGAGTAACCTTCATACCCCTCGGCAAAGTCTTCTCATCTACGGCGAAGTTGTGATTTTGACTTGATATGAAGACTCTTCCAGTTTCAAAGTCCTTAACAGGTTGATTGCTACCGTGATGACCAAACTTCAACTTAAAAGTCCTTGCACCCATTGCCAAAGCTATGAGTTGATGTCCCAGGCATATACCTGCCAAAGGAACTCTACCAACGAGTTTTCTAATTGTTTCAATTGTCTCCTTAACTCTGGCAGGATCTCCTGGTCCATTTGATATGAAGACTCCATCTGGATCCATTTCAAGAATCATTTT
>QMZE01000095.1 GCA_003663025.1 Archaeoglobales archaeon | reverse complement strand
TCACAATTGACGATCCATACAGGGATACGAGGATATTTGACTTTGTTGGAGAGGAGTTGGACAATGTATCAAGGAAGTGCACGAGTTGCACAATCATAGTTGATAACTTCTCATTCTTTCTAAACTTAAACGTGAGTAGGGGTTTGAAGGAGTGGCTACTGATAAAACTCTACAACACATCCAAGTTCCTAAAAAACCTCATTTACATATACGTGATGAAGGATGTTCATCCACCTGAGATATCAAATCTCGTTATAGACGTTTCTGATGTTGTGTTTGATCTAGATGTTGAGAAGATTGGAGACAAGGTTTATAGGAGACTTTCAATACCAAAGATAAGGGGTAAAACGTCATTTGTAGATACCTTCAGATACTACGTTAGGGAGGGTGTCGTTATTGACACATCCAGGGACATAGCTTAAATATTGTTTATGTGGAGTGCTTTGTCGAACAAATATCCGAAAATTGGATTATCAGTTCCTTTTATATGGATTGGGGCTATAAGACCCCTTATTTTTCATCATGAGATTAGAACAACCATAAGGCTCTTTTCGGCATTTTAACATTTTTATGATTTTCGAAAATTGTTCGACAAAGCAATGTGGAGAGGGCTTTGAGAGTAATAAATAGGGTCAAGAAGGTTCACGAGGTTTTGAGGTTTAGGGAGGGTAGGGAGTTCTCAGGTGAGCTTGTATCATACAAACCAGAGGAGGGATGGAGGGTAGTTGAGGAGTATTGGCTCTTGGAACCTTTCTGCAAAGCCTACATAATCTACAACGATGAGACTTTGGATTACAAATATGTTGTAGTTGAGCCTGAGCTAAATGAATTTGAGCTTGAACTGTTAAGATGGATAAAGGAGGAGTTGATATCTTACCTTGAGAGTTTTGAGGGGACTGGTGAGAGGAAGGAGGTTGTGAAGTCTGCAACTGACAAGTTGCTGAAGGATCTTAGGGTGAAGTTGAGTGACGAATCCTACTTCAAGCTTGAAGACGTTTCTTGTAACGGATACAACAAACCAGTCTTCATATTTCACAGGGATTATACAAACCTCGAAACTAACGTTGTATTTGGTGAGGATAAGCTTGATGCACTCGTGCTTAGAATTGCCCAGATAAGTGGTAAGCACACAAGCATAGCTAAACCAATGGTCGATGCCGCACTTCCAGACGGTAGCAGGATTCAGATGACACTTGGAAGGGAAGTTTCAGATCACAGTTCAACGTTTACGATAAGGAAATTTAGGGATGAGCCTATAACTCCCATAATAGATCTAATAGCATGGGGGACATTCTCCAGATGGCTTACCTTTGGTTATGTATAGAGGACAGAAAGAATCTGATATTTGCTGGTGGAACTGCAAGTGGTAAGACGACGTCGATGAATGCAGTCTCACTCTTCATACCAAGGAAGGCAAAGGTAGTCTCAATAGAAGATACCAGGGAGGTCATGCTACCACATGAGAACTGAATACCACTTGTGACGAGAGAAATATTTGGTGAGAAGGGTAAGATTGATATGTATGAACTTCTTAGGGCTGCTTTAAGGCAAAGACCAGAATACATAATAGTTGGAGAGGTTAGGGGTAGGGAGGCACTAACTCTGTTTCAAGCTATGACCACTGGTCACACGACTAACTCTACACTCCATGCAGACAGTGTGAGTGGTGCAATACATCGTTTGGAAAGTCCACCCATAGAAGTTCCAAGACCAATGCTTGAGGCTTTGGATATAATAAGCATACAAGTTCAGGTTTACATAGAGGGGAGGAGGGTTAGGAGGAACGTTGAAATTGCTGAGATAGTTCATCTCGATCCCCACACCAAGATGTTGAGGACTTCTACGGTATTCCAGTGAGACAGTGTAACGACAGACATCTATTAATAGGTAGTTCAAAGGTTCTTGAAGATGTGAGGTTGCACAGGGGATGGAGTAGATCCGAGTTGGAGAAGGAGCTTGAAAGGAGGAAGCTTCTTCTTGAATTCATAGTAAAGTATAACGTAAGAGATTTTGTGAGTGTCAATGACATTATACACGCTTATCAGTCAAAGCCTGAGAAGGTTCTTGAGAGGGTGTTATGATTTCGAGAATAGGTCACAAGATATTTAGAAGTTGCGTTAGGAGGAATATACACAGTTACCACGAAGTTGGTTTAAACTTAAGGAAGGCTATGATTCCAACTCCACTTGAGATTTACATTTCAACTGCAAAATTCTCAGCTCTGATACTGGAGTTGTAGGTTTGATAATCGGTATATTCCTTTCTAGAATTGCAAGGATACCTGAACTCCCATTTTACATTCCAGAGCCATTTTACAGTATTTGGATGGCATACAGATCAACCGTGCTTTCAATCCTGATAATCGTTACTGTATCCCTCTCCCTATACTATCTGACATACCTCGCCTTCATAGTCTATCCATCGATAGTTGTGAATAACAGGAGGAGCAAGATTGACAGCACACTCCACCATGCAATTGCATTCATGCACGCTTTGAGCATTGGGGGTATGGACATATATAGAATAATTGAGGTTGTCTGAGCGTAGAGATGTCTATGGTGAAGTTTCAAGGGAGGTTTCGAGGATCGTTAGAGATGTTGAGTATGCTGGAATGGATCTTAGATCTGCACTTTCAAATGCGGTTGAACTTAGTCCATCTGAGAACTACAAGGAGTTCCTTCATGGACTGATTACAGTCATAGACAGTGGTGGAGATGTCAGGATGTATCTTGAGGAGAGGGTTGAACACTTCTTCGAGAAGGCTAGACAGAGTCAGAGGACATTCCTTGATCTCCTGGGTTTGATGGCCGAAAGTTACATAACGGCATTGGTTGCAGCTCCACTCTTCCTACTGATAGTTGAGATAGTCATGATAATGATGGGACAAGATGATGAATTAATTGTATACCTCCTAAATAATAAATATACTTTATCATACCCATAGGTTCAATCGTGTTTGCTTGCATAGTCAAGATGATTTCACCGATGAAGGAGATGGAGGCACCTGAAATTGGTGAAATGAGGGATTTGAAATCTTTGGGTAGGATGATAATCGTTTACAGAATAAAAAAGATCGTTAGGAACCCCATAGAAGTCTTTAGGAGAAATCCATACTACACATTCCTAATATCTCTACCACTTGCAATCTACGGTTTTACAGTTGTTGGATTCAAGCCAGATATTAACTGGTTCTTCAGCTTTGACGACTACATGTTCGTATCCTTAGTCATAACAATCCTACCATTCTCAATCTTTCACGAGTTGAAGAACAGAAGGATAAAGAGGTATTTGAGATACATGCCAATATTCTTCAACAGACTTGCATCTATAAACGAGAGTGGTGTTCCACTTTATAGAGCTATATCCATAATTGCAAAGACCGATACAAGTCCATTGAGGTATGAAATTAGGAGGATGAAGATTGACATAGATTGAGGTATAAAGTTTGCAAACAGGATAAAGGTGTTCGATGTGACCAGGATAGTGGCGATGTTGAATGAAGCTATGAAGTCCACTGGAGATTTGACAAGTGTTCTAATGATATCTGCAAGGGAAGCCAGTAAGAGCGAGCTTCTGAGGGGGGAGGTATCACAGTATGATGATGAATAATAGTTTACATTGCGTTCTTCATAGGAATCATACAGATAATCTCCTCCATGTTCCTCAAGACATTCACGGTTACGGCTACACCTGTAATTTCAAAGATTAACGTCGATCTATACAGGAACTTGCTCATGCATGGTGCAATATTCCAAGGGATATTTGGTGGCATGGTTGCAGGTGTCATGGGAGAGCGTTTCATCTGGCTTGAAGCATTCCATAGCAATGTTAATCTTAGCATGTGCAATATTCAACTTTCTACACTGATTCTATGCTCAGTTATATACAAAAATTTTATGCATTTGAAAAATTCACCCTCAAAACGGATCCAAGAGTGTAATTTATCAAATCCCTTGTATTTTGGATCTGTTGACTTCTCAATGGAAATCTCCTTTGGAAGTATGGATAGGTAGTGCGAAAAGACATCACAAAGGTAATTTTCATCACCCTTGACGAAGTTTCCGTAATCTGTTGAATCTACGTATTCATCCCAAGTTACACTTGGATTTGCAAAATCACCCTGGAGATCGTAAACTACAACACCCTTGAGCTGATCGGTATAGACCATCACAACTTCATCACTCGTCAAATCCAAGCTTAGGTTTGAATTGTTCCATAGGATTGGATACTTTGACCTCCAAGTCTCATAGAAACCATTAACCTTGTCAATGAATGCTACAACTATGTTAGGATACATTGCAACCCCCTCCAGTTTTCTTCATCTGTATGACAAATTCGTATTGGTTTGAATCTATAACTATCGGTAAATTGAAGTCTGGTCTCAATTCCTCAAGGTGCAACTTGAAGTCATCTATCTTTCCATAGAGTTCCAATCCATCCTCAACGTCTTTTATTGGTATTGGTGTTCCTGATAGATCTGGAGGTAGGGTGAATTTAACCGTCTTTCTTGAATCCCCTTACTCATGAGGAATCTTGCCCATGCCCTGTAAAAATCGCTCTTAAGCTCAAACCAAAGTTTCATTTATTGGATTCTTTAAACTGCTTGGAAACACCTTTTGGTAGCTTCCGTTTATTCTCAAAGTTACATCACCCCTCCTCCCAACTGAAAAGTTGTTGGTGATCTTCTTTATTGAGAGTATGAGTGTGTTACCCTTGTAAATGGAAATCTGGTGGAATTATCATCATGTTTTCTCTCCAGATACCTCCAAACTCACATCCAACACCATCCATTGTAACTCTACCAATTGAACCTTCGTATATCGTTTTGTTTGACAACTTAACCTTCAACCAGTTACCCCCACTCTCAAAGTTCAATCTTTCATTACTCAGACTCAACCTCACGACCCCACCCTCCATTGCACATCTGATTAAAGACAACTTTGAAACTTCAAACCTCTCGATGGATGGTATGTTACGTAGAGGTAAACTGCAATGATTGTGAGTGTTTTAGGAATCCTAGTATCCAACCAACATTTTCCATCTACACCACCTCCATTCTAACTACCAAGATATCTGTTCCATTTTGGAAGTTAACGATTACGTCTCCATCAATTTTATAAACTGAAAATCCCCTACTCTCAAAATAGTTACATAGATTGGTCGAATTGATTTTAATTGTTTTAACGTTTCGATACAGACATCTAT
>QMZE01000094.1 GCA_003663025.1 Archaeoglobales archaeon | reverse complement strand
TTCAAGCAGAGAGTGAAAACCTTCTTTTGCTCAATTACAGCTAAAAGCCAGTTAGATGCTGGAACCTTTCTTGCAAGCTCTTCATGTGGTATAATCATTTGAGGAGATTATGTTGACATGTCCTGACGTTCCTGAGTTGTGGTTGTGTCCACTTTGTGTGAAAATTTAAATTTAATATATAAGTTTTTGCCTCTTAAGTGGAGTTTTGGAAGAATTTTATAAGCTTTTCTCAACACCATTTTTCACAACTTACTGAATCAAAAAAGATGTTTGTGCAAAAGTTTTGAATATTGGGTTTTGCCTCCTACCCTAACGCCACATTTAGAAAGATTTATCTAAATGGATGTGTTGATTGCATCATGGAGAGGAAGTTGCTCGTAATAACAACACACGATCCAGACAATCCAGAGCTTGCAACCCTTTATCGTTGCAAATGGTGCAAAGATTTTGGACATAGATTTAACGATATTTCTGCAAGGTCCAGCAGTTTTTCTGGCAAAGAAGGATATGATGGAAAACACAAAGTGTTGTAAGTGGTCATTGGATAAGCTTGTGAAGGAGTTTGTTAACGCTGGGGGCAAGATACACATATGTTCATCATGTTTGAAGGAGAGAGATATAAAGGAGGATGAGTTCGTTAGGGTTGCTGGTGCAGTTGAACTGATAGACTTTGCACCCGAGAGCATAGTCTTAACATACTAAACGAACCTTACAGTCTCAAGGTTCATGGGTGCCCTGGTCTCAACCTTGTAAGTCTTGTATATACTCGATGCAAGATCCAAACACTTACTCTCCTCACCGTGAACAATCACAATCTTCTCTGGCTTGTCACTGAGTGATTTTACGTAGTTCATCAACTGTCTCCTGTCGGAGTGTCCAGAAAAACCGTCAACAGTCTCAACCCTCATTTTAACCTTCACAACCTCCCTCCTCCCATCAACCGTAAATGGAACCTCATCCCAACCCTTCTGAATCCTCCTTCCCAATGTCCCCTCAGCCTGATAACCAACGAATATTATGGTGTTTTTCTCATCACTAGCTAAAGCTTTGAAGTATTCCATAACTGGACCACCGTTCAACATTCCCGATGTTGATACGATTACGCAAGGCTCAGATGAATCTATTACCTCCTGCCTTTTTGAAGGTGAGTCAACCCTCACAAAGCTCTCACTCATAAATGGATTTATACCTTGATGAAATATCAGATTCCTTAGATGTTCGTTCAGATACTCGGGATAGGCTGTGTGTATTGCAGTTGCTTCGTATATCATACCATCTATGTAAACTGGGACATCATCCATCTCCTCAGTCCTTATAGCCTCCTCAATGACCATCATAACCTCCTGACTCCTACCAACTGCAAAGGCTGGAATGAGAACCTTCCCACCCTTCTGAATTGTCTCATTCACAATCCTTATCAAATTCTCCTCAGCCTCCTTCCTTGTAGGCTGAAAATCCTGACTCCCACCGTATGTCGCCTCCATTATCAAAGCTTCCAACCTTGGGAAGTTTGTCTCAGCCTTGTCAAATAGACGTGTCCTCTCAAACTTGAAGTCACCTGTGAATGCTATGTTGTAAAAGCCTTCACCTATGTGGAAGTGGGCTATTGCAGATCCAAGTATGTGTCCAGCGTTGTAGAATGTAAGTCTTACATCTGGTGTTATGTCCGTAACAACTCCGTAATCCAAAGTTATGCAGTGCTTCAGTGCTGTCCTTATCCAGTGAGACTCGTAAGGTATCTGAGTCCCCTCCCTACCAGCAACCTCCATGAAGTCAAGTTGAAGTAGAACCATGAGATCCCTCGTAGGTGGAGTAAGATAAACGGGTCCCTTGTATCCATATTTGAACAGTATTGGAATTAGACCACAGTGATCGAGGTGTGCGTGTGTTATTACCACGGCATCTATACTGTCCAGAGGTTGAATCTCTGGTATGTATAGGTATGGTGGTTGATTTCCACTCACGTTTATTCCACACTCAATCAGTATCCTACTGTTTGGAGTTTGGAGTAGGTAACAACTCCTACCAACCTCCCTTGCACCACCCAAGAACGTAACCCTAACCCACTTGTCTGAGTGTAGTATTGGTTTGTTTATGCTTTCCCCAATCCTCCTAAGTATCTCCTTCCTCTCATCCCTAACACTCAGAAGATAGTTCCTTATGCTCTCAACAGTCTTTGACTTTAAAGGAGGTGTTCTGACAACGTGAGGGCTCCAACCAGTCTCCTTAAGTATCCTTCTAAAAGTTACACCACCCTTCCCAATTACAACACCAGGCTTCTCAGCCTCAATGACAACCTCACAGTTCTCCTCATCAAAGAATATGTTTGTTATCCTTGCATCCTCAGGAACAATTCCCCTAATTATGTTCTCAGCCTCCTCCTTTGGCTTCAAGCTCTTTGGATCAGACCTAATAATAATTCTCTTTCTAAGATCCTTTGCAAGCTTTTTGACTATATCTACGTTTGTCAACTCCTGTGGATTCTTCACGTAGATGACTAGGAAGGGACCCTCAAACTCCACATCCTTTACCTTAACCTTCTTTGGTAGAGAACTTACTACCTTATCCCTTATTTCCCTCAGTTTATCCATCATGCTCTTCTAAACTTCTTCAAAATCTCATCAACCTCCTCTGGCTTAAGCTCAAAGTAACCATCCCGAGTTATCTTGACGACATCTATACCATCTCCAGATGCAGAATCCCTCCTCATTGCAGAGTATATAGCCCTAACTGCCAACTCAACACCCTCATCTATTCCAATTCCCTGTGTGTATCTGTCCTCAAGAACTCCGTATGCTGTTGGACTTCCAGATCCAGTTGCAACGACATCCAGTTCCTCGATTGCACCACCCAAGAGATCTATCGAGTATATGCTTGCACCCCTCCTGTCCATTCCACCTACTAATAGTTGGACGAAGTATGGGAACCACCTGTATGAATTCAGTATGTTTGATGTGAGTGTTGCTATGGCTTTAACAGTTGGTTCAGCTTCTCTCCTAATCTCGTAGAGTTTTACCTCAACGGATATAAGTCTAGCCAAAAACTGTGCATCTCCAACCGCACCCGCAGTAGTCATTGCAACCCTATCCGCAATCTTGTATATCTTCTTGGCTCTTCTGCTGGCTATGAAGTTACCCATTGTTGCCCTCCTCTCCGTTGCAAACACAACACCATCCTTGCAGACTAAGCCAACTGTTGTCGTTCCCTTATACACTTTGTCATACACATCTAACATCCTTCACCACCATCTAAAAATAAGTTTGAAACCCCTTGAAAAGACGATATTTAAATCTTTTCAAAGCATGGTGGAGTCTATGACGAGTATCTCATCCCCATCCTTATAAACCCTGACATCTCCATCTTCAGAAACTACAACAGATATTGCCTCCGTTTCCCTTGTTATAGCTGCGCATGCCAAGTGTCTTGCACCAAAACCCTTTGCAATCTTCAGATCCTTTACAGAAACTTCCAAGTATCTACCAGCTGAAACTATTATCCCACTCTCATCCAAAACAAACACACCATCTAGCTGAGCAAACTCCATTATACTCTCCCAATTTGAAGGGTTCTTTATGTCCTTCTCCCCAACATCGTGACACTCGTATGGATTTATCACGAGTTGCTTGGATCTCTTCAAAACCTCATCAACGTCTCCTATCACAAACCCAGTCCCAATCCTCTTTCCCTCCCTCCCCTTCTGTGCTATGCTCATCGCAACGTTTAGGACTGCTTTAAGGACATTTGGATCTATCCTCTCAGAACACTCCTCCAAAGCCCTCTGCAACTTACTTCTCTTTAGATCTATAAGCATTATACCCTTTAGAATTTCCAAATCCAAAACACCAACCACAACACCATCCAAATCAAAACCCCTGAAATACATCTGTAAGGGAGTTATCTCACAAACTTGAAGGAATGCCAAAGCCCTCTCAAATACATCCTTACCACTCAACTCCTCCATCGTATAAAACATGCTCTCAAGCATTGTTACAAATCTCTTTGGTGCTAAAATAAACGTGAATTTTTCATCCTCAATCTCAAAATCCTCTCTCGTGATAACCATTATCTTGTCAGTCTTCACACTTCTTGCAAGCTCCTTTGCCAAACCAATCAGTGTGACCAACATCAAATGTTGTTGCCAAAATGAATTTTAAAACTTATCTTGCCGACAAAACAATTAAATTGAGATTCAAGATTTGACATGGTCAGGAAGGTCGTGGAACTCATGAACAGATACAATGCATGTTTTTATGAGGGTTACATTAATCTGTCCTCAAACGAGAATCCCTATCCCCCAGCCGATGATGTCTTGAAGGTTGTTGAGAGATCTCTCCACCTATCAAACAGATATCCAAATCCCGAATATCCAGAACTTAAATCTTCAATATCCGAATACCTTGGAGTTGATGTCGGAGAGATATTTCTAGGTAACGGTGCGAGTGACTGCATACAGAACATCTGCAACACTCTGATAGATACACTCGATAGGGTTACAATCCCAATGCCAAGCTACACGATGTATCTCATGTTTTCTATGCTTAGGGAAGCTAGTATAGACTGCAGAGTTTACCCATACTACAGGATAGACGTTGATGATCTTGTCTCCATGGATTCAAAGCTGATATTCCTATGCTCACCCAACAATCCAACTGGAAACTTAGTTGATGTTAGGGAGGTTGTTGAGAGTTTTGATGGTTACGTCGTTCTTGATGAAGCCTACGTCGAGTTCTCAAATCGTTCAGCTGTAAAGCTAACTGACAGCTATGAGAATCTAATAATTTTAAGGACTTTTTCAAAGTTCTTTGGATTGGCTGGTTTGAGGATTGGATACGGTGTTTGTAAGGATGTGAAAGTTGTCTCAGCATTGGAGAAGGTTAGACTTCCATTCTGCATAAACAGAATTGCAGCTCTTGCTGGAGTTGAGGCTATAAGGTGCCTGGATTATTACAAGAAGATTAGAGATAGAATTGTTTGTGAGAGGGAGAGGATATACAGGGAAATTTCGAAGCTTGAAAGGATTGAAGTATTTCCATCTGAGGCAAACTTCCTACTTGTAAGGGTTGATGGATTGGGATTGGCAGATAGGCTTAGGGAGATGGGTATAGTTGTCAGGGATTTGACGGGTCTGATTGGGCTTGAGGGTGAGCATGTCAGGATATCCGTTGGAAGACCCGAAGAGAACGATGCACTTTTAAATGCTTTGAG
>QMZE01000093.1 GCA_003663025.1 Archaeoglobales archaeon | reverse complement strand
AGTCCTCCATATCAGCTTAAGAGAAACTATATTAGGCAGAAGGATAGAGTTGAAGAGGATTACCAACGGTTTATTCAGACGATCCAAGAGATTTGGGAAATATAGATGACTACGAGAAATTCTTACTTGAGCAAAAGAAGATATTCGATAAAGTCTACGATGTCGTATTGGATGGGGGTTACCTAACAATAATGTTCATTTTAATGGTAAGTTGTATCCACTGGCATTTGATACCCTCATAACTTTATCTGAGAGGTGGATTCCAAAGGATGAGAAACTGTGGTTGCAAGATGATAAGCCCTTGATTCCCCTGGGGATTTATACGGCATATATAGGGAATAGACACCATCAGTATTGTCTTATATTCCAGAAAGATGAAAAAAGAAGAAAGGAGATGGCTGGAGATTTTAGAAAGAGGGTTGAGGAGTTGTATTCCTTGAGTTGTGATTATGATGGTTAACTTATGCTCGTTGAAAAGTTGAGTTTATGGAAATACTATTTCATCAGATGTTGTTTTTATGCACCAAATCACGTCTTCAACAGATTAAAACTTAAGTTGTGAATAGATGGCAAATTATAGTATGATAAATCTAGGTCTTAGCAAACATCTTCCTTTCATTTACAAGAACTTTAACTGGGAAAATCCAAATAATCACGAATGGAACCTTAATAATGTATTTTCCAAGCTTATCTACTTCAAAATATAGATTTGGTTCTCATCATTTTGTATGATTAAAGTGGACACATCTCAGATGTTTACCTTTCAGACTTAAAGAACAAACCCTGCTTCCTCATTAATCTCCTGCTTCCGCAGAAGGGACAGTATAGGTTTGGTATGTGCAGAACACCAGAGTATCCTGTTGTTCTCTTAACAACTATATCAAACTCACTCCCACACCTTGCACAGTGTAAATTTTTCAACTCTATCATAGCATCACCCTGTATGCTATCTGGGTAGCTGTTCTGAGCTTCCTCCTTATTGGAACTATCTCGTGAAGATGCAAAACCAAGTTCCCCTCAACAAACCTATCGTATCCAAAAACCCTCTTTATAAATTCCGCATGAAGTCTGTCCTTGACGTATATCAACCTCGTATCTCCAACCCCACACATCTCAAGTATTATTGGTATCTTGAAGTTCTCCACATCTTCAACATGTTGAGCTATGAATTCAAGCTCCCTTCTTTCAATAAGATACTCATTCCCATCCCTTGCAACAATCTTTGGATAATCCTCCTTTAACATCTCTGCAAGGCTCCTGCTCTTCTTTGGTAGGTGTATATTCATAGCCTCAACCATCTTGGCCAACATACGTTCAGTCATCTCCTCCATAAACAAAGTTGGATTCAAAATTTAAATCATTTGGATCTCAATCTCATCATTCGATTTGACTCCAAACTCCCCTGCAAAACTCCCATCCCTCACACTCAACTCAAGTGTTCCAAAGCTCCCAATCAAAGCCAAAGGCTCACCCCTCTCAACATCCTCATAACATCTAACAACTGGAATCTTAACACCATCAAAAATCAAGAATCTACAGTCAACATCTTTAGCCCTCAGATTTGTTACTGCATTCCCAAATCTGTCAACAAATACAACCCTACACCTCACGTTGCCACCTTCAACATTGTAATCAAAAATCTCAAGCTCAACAATTTCACCGTAGTATGGTTCTACAACTTCCTTCAAAAGACCAATAGATGCGTAAGCTCCAGCTGGAGCAAAAACATCCCTACCGTGAAACGTGTTTGAAAGTTCTCCAGTCACCTTACTAGTTTTATCTTCATCTATCCTCCAAACACTCTTAACACCATCATCCACTGCAGATGGATAAGCTATTCCGTTGTTTGGTGCCATGAATATGTGATTTCTGCATTCAAAAGCCAAAGCCTCCCTCTCACCACCTACACCTGGATCTACAACAGCTATGTGAACTGCATTTGGAAAGAATCTGTATGAGTGGTAGAGTAGAAATGCCCCCTGCAAGATGTTTTGAGGTTCTATTGAGTGTGTTATGTCAACTATCGTAGCCTTTGGATTAACCTTCAGTATGACACCCTTCATTACCCCTGGATAGAATTCACCAAAATCTGTGAGCAGTGTTACTATCATGCATAAAAATTGACATTCATGCTAAATACGTTTTGGGGAGAAATAATTTAAGCAAGGTTTAGAGTTGAACAGAATGAAGGTCAGTGTCATATTACCAACCTACAACGAAGCAGAAAGGATTGAGAATACTGTAAATGTTGTTAAGAGGTATCTGGATGATCTGGGATACGACTACGAGATAATAATTGCTGAGGATGGTTCAACAGATGGAACTGACGAGATTGCAAGGAGATTGTCTGAGAATGACAGTAGAATAGTTCACATTCACAGCGATGAGAGGTTGGGGAGAGGGAAGGCATTGACAAATGCAATAAAACATGCTAAGGGTGAAATTGTTGCATACATCGACGTTGATCTTTCAACAGACATCAAACATCTTAAGGAGCTTTTTAATTCAATTTTGGAGGGATACGATGTTGCAACAGGTTCAAGACTGATTGAGGGTAGTGAAACTGAGAGACCTTTAAAGAGAGATCTTGCATCCAAGGTTTACAACTTCTTGGTTAGGATTTTGCTGGGTTCAAAGCTTAGAGATCATCAGTGTGGTTTTAAGGCTTTCAGGAGATCATCTATACTGCCACTCTTAGATAAAGTTAGAGACAACCATTGGTTCTGGGATACCGAGATTTTGGTTTTGGCACAGAAGGAGGGTTTGAAGGTTAGGGAGTTTCCAGTTAGATGGAAGCAGAGTGAGCATACTAAGGTGAAGTTGACGAAGGATGTCATATACATGTTTTCACAGATTGTAAGGATGTGGATGGAGCAAGAGAAGTCTAAGAAGTTTCTCATCTCATCCATAGCAATATCAGTTTTTATTCTCGTTTCTTTGGCTTACTTCTCTGGATTTGGATTGAAGGATCTCATGATGGTAAATCCAAATCTAATTGTAGTTTCATGTCTATTATACTCCTCAACCTTCCTAATTAGGGGTTTGAGATTTGAATACATACTCAACAAGATTGGTTTTAAGACTTCGTCGATCTTTTCGAGTGAGGGTGTTGCAATAAGTCAGATGGTGAACGTCGTAACTCCCGCAAGGATTGGGGATGTGGTTAGGGCTTACGTTTTCAAGCTTAGAGAGATTCCAATATCGAGCTGTATAAGTGGATTGGCAGTTGAAAGGATCTTTGATTTGTTTGCAGTTATATCGTTATCTCTCATTTCAATCTGCGTTTTGGGTGGAAAGACGTATCTCAAGACAGTTCTTTATGCAACCTTGATAATGTTTCTAATTCTGGCAACCATTTTCATGTTATCGAGGATGAAGAACATAATTGGTAAGATGTCAAGTGAAGTTAAGACTGCACTAAATAGAGGTTTTCCAGTCCTAATTTTGCTATCACTCCTGAATTGGATGATGGATGTCGTCACATGTTACATAATATCATTGCCATTTAATGTCAATATGTTTGTTGTCATGCTTGGAGTTTCAATTGCAAACATAGTTAAGGCATTTCCAATTACTCCAGGTGGAATTGGGACTTACGAGGTTGCCATGACTGGAACTTTTGTAGCATTTGGCTTGAATCCATCAAACTCCTTTACGATAGCTTTGATAGATCATGCGATCAAGAACACAGTCACCTTGGTTGTTGGATACTTATCCCTTGCACATCTTAATGTCAGGATGAGGGATTTGACATGACTGTTTGATTTGAGTTAAAACTGAGCAGAAGTATAACGAGAACATATTTTTGCTCCTTAACATTCCCGAAACAAAATCGAAACACTTAAAAAGCAGATATACAACAGCTCTTGATAATCCAAGCAGATAAGGTTGTTGGTGGTCTGTCGTAAGGCAGATTGCTTGCAACCTTTTCTGCTTGGAATTTTGGAGGTGTTCACTTTGGTCCCAAAGTGTAAAGCTGTGTATGGAGTTTTAGCACTTATCTTATTTGTCTTTATCTCCACAGCATCAGCTACAACCATCCACGTAAACACTACGGGATGGTGGATAGAGGGTGGAACTTTCCACCCAAGCTCTACACCAATATAGTCTGCAATAAAACGCAAGCGATGGAGATGTGATAGTAATAGAACCCCGGAACGTACAACGAAAACGTTGATGTCAACAAATCAGTGGATTTAATAGGAAACTCCACCGGTCAGGTGGAAATTCATGCAAACAACACAGGAGATTATGTGCTCAACATCACCAAGCCCTGCTTGGTGAAAAATGTAACAGTGAGTGGTGCAAGTAGCAGCGCAGGAATATATGTTAAGAGTGACAACGTTACCATAAAATCTGTTACCTCCTCAAACAATAGGTATGGGATATACATTGAATCCTCAACCAACGTTTCTGTTAACGATAGTCTTGTTCGAAAGAATGATGAGTATGGCCATCTATACAACTTCAAGTGCCAATATTACCTTGGCAAACAACGAAATTAAGGACAACAGCAAAATTGATAAAAGTAAGAGTGATGATTTTAAGTACAAAAAATTCTATGCGGTCTATATAGGCGATACGGACAATGTTCAGATTATAAATAAAGGATAACTATTTCAAAAAGTGGGATTCAAAAGAGAGAATTTTGATTCTAATAAGATTTATAGAGTTTATTTATTCAACGTGGATAATGGTACAATAGAGAACAATATAGTTAAGAGTAACTATCTATACGCAGGGGTATACGGGTCCGGTTACCCCCCTCATATCCGTATCAGATAATAGAGTGTACGGGGATACTTCTTGATGGATGTTCAGATGTTACCATAAAAAACAACAGAGTAGAATGTAACTATCTGGACAACCCCGATCTAGGTATGGAGAAGGAGGAATATGTTAATGAAGTATGTGGAATTTATCTTAAGAATTCAGACAATAATATACTGTCCAAAAATACTGTAAAAGATATCAATATGCGTGGAATTGATTTTTATTCAAGTGAAGCATACGGAATCTACATTGATAGTTCTTCAAATGATAATGTTATCAGTAACTGCACCATTGAGGGAAATTACATAGGAAGCGACATACAGAGTTGGGATTTAAAAGCATATGGGATATGTCTACAAGGTAATAACAATGTTGTTGTTAATAATATAATCACTGATACAAAGGTTACCTGTGGGGGTAATAGTGGAGATGATTATGCCTACGGTATTTACATTGGAGGAGAAGAAGACTATAGTAAAGCTTGATT
>QMZE01000092.1 GCA_003663025.1 Archaeoglobales archaeon | reverse complement strand
GAACACCACTACTCCGATAAAAATCTACGGCGTAAAGTCGGATGACCTTACAGGGTACAATGACTTCATCGACCGTATCAGCTCTGAGCGTGATATCTACGCTATCTGCCCGCTGACTTACAACACGAGTGTTCTTGGCGTGTTAAAAGTTATGGCTGAGAACTATGCTGATCCCACTTACGTTCTGGACAACGGCATCAGGCAAAAATTCAGAATGATTCTGGGTGCAGTCGAGCTGACCACACAGGAATACGTTACCGCGGAGACCGGTGGTGCAACTACCCAGCAGATCACAGCACCAGCCCCTACAGGAAACAAGACACTTACTGTCGGAGGTACGGACGGTGGTGGAGCCCTTGCTCCCGGGTACGCAGCTCTTCCGATGGTGCCAGGACAGCTGATCACGATTACACAGGTAGCGCCTCCTGCAGTTTATGGTCCCTACACGATAGCGCAGGTTAATACCGACGCCATTCTGGAAACAGAAGAGGTATTGGACCCGGCTATCGTAGGAGGGCTTACGCTTAGTGGTGCCGGAGATAAAATAGAGGTGTTCAACAGTGGCGTTGCTCTCCCCATCAGTACTCATGAGGTCGGCGTAGCTACCGTTACGGCACTAACTGCTGCAGGTGCTGCACTGGACAAACTGTTCAACATTCTCTCCTGCCCCACAGCGACATTCCTGGATGATGGCATCATCCCCGGTGATGTCCTTCAGATCCCATTGGATCCTGAGAGTGCCGTCTCGTGGGTTGATTACCAGTCATGGGTAGTGAGTAGTGTCTCATCTCAGACACGCCTTACTATCGTGAACAATGGTACCAATACTTCCACGGTAGCTAACGAACTTCCGCACGGAATTAAACGTAGCGGTACGCCTACGGACAGAGAGGTTACTGCTGGTCAGGTGTACTTCAGGGTACAGCGAAATATGACGAAGGCTGAGCAGGTTACGTACATGCTTGAGATCGCGCAGAGCTTTGACAGTAAGCGCGTAGTTCTTGCTTATCCTGATGAAGTAGATGTTGTAGACCTCCCGGACGGCAGTAAAGACCGCGGCGGCCTGCTTACACCTACCCTCGCAGACCCTCAGCCGGGATACTACCTGGCCTGCTGTATTGGTGGCCAGACTGCAGGGAATCCCTCACAGCAGGGCTTCACCAACAAGACCATCAATGGCATTGACAGACTTTACAACTCCAGTGAGTACTTCACTGAGCCTCAGCTCACTGATCTCTCTAATGGTGGAGTATATGTCTTTGTACAGGACAATGTCGATGCTCTCCCGTACACCATCCATGAGGTCACAACCAACGTTCTCGCCCTGGAAACAGGCGAGTACATGTTCGTGAAGAACTTCGACTTCATTGCAATGACGTTCCTGGATACCATCTTCCCCTTCATTGGAAAATGGAACATCCACGATGACACTCTTCGTTTCATCAAAAAAGCTCTGTATGCAACTATCGCTAACCTGCAGTCCAGGTACGTGGCACGTATTGGACCGCCGCTCTTGAGTGCGACTGTTGACTCCGTATTCCAGGCTACAAACTTGAGCGCTGACAGAGTAGAGGCGTACGTAGGCGTAAGAATGCCTATGACTCTCAACATAATAGGGTTACACTTGGTAGCATGATGGATAACCACAACTACTATAGCGGCCTGGCTACTGCTCTGCACCAACTCGGACACACTCCTGAGCAGGTTAAGACTGCTTGTGTCCAGCGTGGAGCTTCGGATCCCTACGCTGACGCCCTCGTAAAAGAAGCGTTCTTTGGTGCAATCGGCAGAGGACTCGTAGCCGGAGGCAAGTATATAGGTAAGGCGCTAGGTAAGTCCGCGCCTTCCAGCATACGAGCACTCCCCAAGGGTGTTAGCGGTTCTGCTGTAGGCGTTACTCAAAAAGGAGCCCCCTCTATTATGCAGGGTCCCGGTGCCATGAAAGCCATGTCGCAGGGTCCCCAGGCAAAATGGATGCAGAATGCTCTCAAGAGTGAAAGTGGTCTAGTCCGCGGCGGTGCAGGTCTTCTCCAAAGAGCCGGTGGCGCAGTAGGCGGGGCTATGAAGGGAATTGGCAACCCTGGAGGCTTAATCCAAAGGGGACAAGGTGCAGTGAGCGGTGCCATGCAGGGAATGCGTACCGCTCCTGGCGCAACCTTGTGGGGTGGTGCCAAAAACTTTGGTAAGGGAATGATGTTCGCTCCTGGTGCCAAAGGAATAGGAGGAGCAATCGGTAAAGGCTCCTCCGTATACAGCATAGGTAGTATGTTGGCGCCTCGAGGCACGCCCAAGGCACCTCAGATGCAGCAACAACAACAACAGCAACGATACTATTAGGAGGATCGTAAATGTTACTTGGAATTACAAAAGGCGTCACAAGTTGGGACTCGCAGTCTCATACTGTTGAACGGCACATGGACAACGCTGCCTATACCTCAGCGCATCCGGACGATACTCTCGTCCTAGCGGGTCCTCCTCGTTTTGATGACGTAAGACAAGAAGATGTGAGTGGTTGGGCCAGTCTCCTGGCAATTGGAATGCTTCAGACTTTCCAGGTCACAAGCCAGAAACCAACACAGCCCATGGCCGCTATCGGTTCAGGCCGCGCTTTCTTCGTAAGTGGAAAGAGCCAGACTACCTGGCGTATCGGAAGACTCTTCACGAACGGCAGAAACCTTCTGCGTGTACTCTCACACAATTGTGTGGCAGGTGACGTACAGGTACAGAACTTCGATGATCCTCCGGTACCCGTACCTGAGGGAAGAAATCTGACTAACTTCTACATCAACCTGGACTCCGAGCTGTACTACGTGCCGTTCGGTCTGGGGATTATGTTTAAGGATAAGATGCACGACGTTCTGGGTGCGTTCTACGCAGAGCTCTGCATGATCAACACATACACCCTCGGGTTTACTGCTGGCCAGAACATGATTATGGAGGACGTAGGAGGTATGTGTGACCGACTGTACCCCTTCGTACCCAGCATGGTTATGGGTGAGCACGTAGACCGTAAGACCGTAGATGCAGTCATCGGTTTCGCTGGCGGAGATCCTTCTGTAAGCGAGAACTTTGAATCTGGGGTTACTGACGAACTCTAATTATGGTAGCCTCATACCATGACCACTCACGATAAAGAACAACTCATTCGTCTCGGAGGGCAGCCTGTCTCCGGCCAGATGTACACACAAAGTGGCTCTGTGTTTGCGCTCATCGATAGCTACGATGACGCTACGAAGAGCTACACTGTAGTTACTGAGGGATCAAAAAAAAATCCCGCGAACGGTGGAGGACAGAAGATTACAGGGGTTGCCAGAAAGACATTGTCTCCGGGTGACAACGCCTCCCTCCCACCAAATACAAACGTTATTGTGAACTTTGATTTAGGGATACCTATCATTGACGGGCTTATCCCGGCAAGTGCTCGCAGGGACGTGGTGGAGGGAGCACCCGACATTGCTCCTCGAGTAGCTGGATTGGAGCCGGAAGGCACAGGTGCCAGCTTTGGATCACCCTCTGGGTATTACCGTAACCCTTCGGATCCTATAGGCCTTTTCGCCGGAGACTGGTGTCAAGCGACAGAGGATGGGAACTTCCTTGCAGTTTTACGCGGTAAACTCACCAAGTTATTCGGGGGTGCTCAGGCCCAGATCATGGCCTCAGGCCTGCACAATCTAATACGCACTGTCTGCGAGAATTGTGACCACTTTTCAAGCATTGGGGAGCTGCGGATTGCTAACGTTAATGGGCGCGCCAACCTCTCTTTCAGAGCAGCGGCCGATCAGATGCAGGAGGCCGGTGGTGACCTGGAGAACTGGACTTTCCATTTGGACATAGGGGATGCAGGGAAACTCTTTAATATGAGGGTGACCTCCGCAGATGGACGTGTTGAGCAGGCGCAGTTCAAGATCACACCTGACGGTGAAGTGCGTTTCTTCGGTAAGACCGGGTTTGTGTTTCAAACAGGAGGCCGGTGGAGCGAGACTATCGGAGGGGATCGTGTATCTCGGATAGACGGGGCAAACGTAAAGTATGTAGGCAGGTACGACAGCACATCTATTGACGGGGACAGAGGAGCCAGCATTGCTGGATCTGAGTCCAAAATGGTAGGAGTGGACGAGACTACCACTGTCAATCGAGATAAGATGACCAGCGTTGGTGGCCAGCTCTCCGTGACCGTTTCGGGAGGATCGGTAGCAGACGCTACTCCGGCCAATAGAGCTGTTGAGATGAAAGTTCTAAACGGCAGTTATGTGATTACCATCGGAGACATAGTTGCAGGAGGAAGCCCTACTGCCTTCGCCAGCTACCGTCTGTACGTACATAACGGACACATCATCATAGGGGAAGACCCACTTAACCTTGCATCTTTTTTGGGAGGTGTGTGTTCTGTGAACCTGAACACTATGGGAGAAGGCAGTATTGGACTGGGCTGTATCGTACCTGCTGCTGGAGCCTATGAGGATAAAGACAGCGCTACACAATTCAACACCCCTACAGACAGCGCGATGCTCTACAACAAATGGCTTCTTTTTGCAGAAGCTTTAATTGGAGCACTTGACAGTCACACGCACCAGACTGCATGGGGTCCCTCTCTTCCTGCGGAAGTACCTACTGGAACTGTGAAAGGATTCGACGCTATTTTAAGCGCACTACTCACCCCCGTAAAAAGCCTGCGCGTACGAATGGGCGCATGACCTTGTAGCGCTGAATATCCCGCCCTATACTTCCATTGGCGTTTAACTAAACAACAAAGTGGAGGGTTTAAAGATGCCCAAATTGATTATTACTGCAAAAGACCAAGGCGATGTTATCGTCCAAGATCCGTTTCCAGCTGAAGGGCAACTAAGCTTAAAGATCCCTAAAGGGACCACTAAGGAGCTTCTCGTCACTAAGGCGCAGCATCAACGTATGAAATACCAGCTGGGCGCTTTGGAGCTCAACGGGATGCTCACCTATGAAGTGGAATCTGAAGACTACGATACTCGCGCAGCTGACGCCGACTTGGCGGGTCTGCCTAACATCGACTACATTGACTCCCCTACTATTGCAGTAGCAGGGCAGACGGGTATTGAGATGTTCGGTCCCAACCTTACTGCAGATTGTTTCTTTGGAGAAGCCGTCCTCGGAGACGCGGTAGTTACTCCTAATGCAGCAATAGAGATAACCGCAGTCCTCCCTGGTTATCAGGGAAACGAGATCAGTGTCGCGGTTATCGATAGTGGTGGTGGTGGCCTCAGTGTCGCCGTCGTAGGTAGCGCTATAACTG
>QMZE01000091.1 GCA_003663025.1 Archaeoglobales archaeon | reverse complement strand
CAACACCAGCAATCTGATTTTCCCTTATTGCAAGTAGTGAGAATATGTTCAGCATGGCTATGAAGAATATCAGTATCGTGTATGCGTTTATCCCAGATGTCAAGCTCAAAGCAATAGCTAAGATACTAAGAACGAAGGATGTCCATCTACTCTTCATAGAGACTGCAGCTGAAATCGTTAAGATTATGAGAGCCAAAATCAGCCATACCATCCTACCACCCCATCACAACCGAGATGACTGCCATCAAGAGTATGAAACCTACGGCAATCTTAACATACCTCTCAAGCCTCCCATCCTGAATTCTCCTCACTCCAATGGAGTATATCTCAAACATCCTTGGAACAGCCCTATGACAAAGGAAGTCTATTCCTCTGTTGCAGTGGTCAACTATGAATGCAATTGCCCAACCAATCTTTGGAACTATGAAGTCGTTTAGGTATGGCATATACATCCTGTCACCCAAGAATGCTCCAACTGGTGACCTTATCCTAGGCTTGAAGATCGCAAGCCCGTATGAAACTGTTACAGCCAAACCAACCATCAAAGAACTCTTTACAAAACCAGCCTCAAAGAAGTGTGTGAATGGCTCTATGTGCCTAGTCAAGTATATCCAAAGGAGTAGGAAAAGCATGAGATACATGACGGTGTATGCACTACCCATCACACGTCCACCGTGTATGTGTAGGTGAACCTTCTCACCCTTGTAGAAGTTCAAACTTAAGAACTTTGCAAGGAATGCAGAGTAAACTATGGATGTCAAAACAAGTAAAGTTAAGGGTAGGGTCATGTGATGGTGGATTAGGTCGTGCATAACCTCATCCATTGCAGACTTAACCCAGTATGCTGTAAATGGTGGAATGCCTGAGAGGCAGAGGGTTGCAAAGATTGTTGCAACAAATGCAACCTTTATCCTTTTTGCAACTTCAGTGTCTCCAACACAGAACCTGTCGTGTGTGAAGTGTATGAGGTGTCCAGCCACGAGGAAGAGTGTAGCCTTTGCAAATGCATGTGTAACGAGATACCAGAATCCAACCAAAACAGCAATCTTCCCAACCCAGTAGCTTGCAGCTGAGGATGCAAACATCAAACCCAAACTTGACATCGTAGAAGCTGCAAGAAGAACCTTCCTCTCCAAGCAACCCAATGCAACTAATGCTCCGTAGAATGCAGAGATCAATCCTACAAACAGGACAATCAGATAAAGGAGTTCTACACCGTGGATGTGATGTTCCCAAGGTTCGATATACCAGCTTAGACGCATGAACATATATGTTCCAGCTGCAACCATTGTTGCTGAGTGAAGCAGAGCTGAAACTGTTGTTGGACCTGTCATCGCAGTCATAAGCCATTCACTGAAGGGTAACTGGGCTGATTTTGTGAAGGGACCCATCATGAAAGCTAACATGAGCAAAATTGTCCCTGCAAATCCAATGTGATGGAACAGGGAACTCCAATCAATTTCAGATATGTTCAGAGTCCCAGTTAGCAAGTATATAGCACCTATTGCAAAGAACATCGGCATGTCCCCGACTCTTATTGTAGATATTGCCCTCCATCCACCAAAGCTTGGGCTCCAGAAGTAATCCAACTTCCAAACTTTCCTGTCTATAACACCAACAAAGCTCAAAGGATCGTCATCTCTGAACCAGTGTCCAATAAGAGCCCATGAAGCCAATCCCAAACCTTCCCATCCTATTAGGAACATCAGTAGGTTGTCACTGTAAACGACAAGAAGCATTGAAGCTGTGAAGAGGTTGAAGAAGAACCAATACCATCCCAACCTGTAATCATCTCTCATGTATTCCAATCCATAGACACCTATGAGGAAAGCAATCACTGCAGTCAAAGCACCCATTATCCTACTTAAATAGTCGAATATGAACACGAAGTTTATGTTGAACTCCGGAAGCCACGCTATCGTATACCTTATAGGCTCGGACTCAGGTGATGGTGGAAAGCTACCAACGTTGAAAAGTATGTATATGGCTGCACATAGGGATATGAAGAGACCAATAACTGACAATATTGGCAGCTTCCTAGCCCATTCTGGCTTTGGATCTATCAACCATGCAAATGCAATTGGAACACTTGAAACGATTGGTGAAAGGAACAACAAAATCAAAAGCTCCATCATCTCAAACACCTCCAAAAGCCAACTTCAAACCACTCAAAAGTATCCTCGCCAATGGGGGGAATACGAATGCAAAGCTCAAGAATCCTATTATGAACATTGGAACGTCCAAAAGCCTACTGAACCTCCTCTTCTCGTAACCGAAGGGTCTTCCATAGTATATGACTCTCATTGTGTAGAATGCGTAGAGGCCAGATATTATAAAGACTGTCACAACAGCCATTATCACAGGTAAATTGAACTTGTATATCTCAGTCAATCCTACAAGTATGTAAAACTCGGCAAACATACCAATTGTCATGATACCGCTAAGAGTCATGAATCCAATTAGGGCTGCGTTTGCAATTGTTGGAATGTATTCGTGCATTCCGCTCATCCTATCAAGGTTTCTCAAACCGTGATATATTGCAATTATTGCCCCAGCTGTCATGAAGAGTATTGACTTTCCAAATGCGTGACTTATGTATTGGACAACCACAGCAATCAGTCCAGCTGAACCCAAGCACAGAGCAATCAACATGTAACCCATCTGTGAAACTGTGGAGTATGCAAGTAACCTTTTATAGTCTCTCTGCTTTACAACAGACAATCCCGCATATATGCTTGTTATTATTCCGTATGCAACTATTGGATTTCTGAACGTTAATATGAATGATGGATCAATCTGATAAATTCTTATTAGAATGTATCCAGCCAATCCAACTGTCAGTGGGCTTAGCAAGGCACTAACTGGAGTTGGTGCTTCTGCGTGTGCCCAAGGTAGCCAGATGTGTGGTCCCAAGCCCGGAAGCTTTACAACCATACCTACAAAAACCAAGAGCCATGCAAGGAAACCTATTGTCTTTATTCCATGTAGAGCTGCAGTTTGATTTTGAAATGCAATCATCAAAAAGCTTATTATTGCCAAAACTCCAGCTATGTGTGTCCAAACGAAGTAAAGTATTCCAACCCACTGCCTATTTCCATAACCATACTTGAATATCAGCATGAAAGATGCGACGAGTGAAAGTTCCAGAAATATGTATAGCATTATCAGGTTTCCTGAATATACAAGCCAGAGCATTGAAACTGTGTATAGTTGATACAGAAACCAATACTTCCTGAACTCCCAAAGTTCATCCTTTATCTCACCCTCCTTTATCATCTCCTCAAACCTGTGACCCATGTATGGTAGGGAGTAGAGTGCAACCATTGCTGAAACGATGCATATTGCAAAACCAAAGGCGTTGCTTATGGGATCAGATATTATATAGAACTCACCTATTGGACTTGATACATCGAAGAGCTTGATCTCAAACCTCTCAAACTTCGATAGGTAATATAGGATTCCAACCATTGGAATTAAGAATGAAGCTGTTGAGATTGCCGTTGATGCTTTGGGTCTGAAGAATGGTATCAGGAATGTTACGAGGAGTGGTATTAGGAGTAGGATTAGCAAAATCACATCACCTCACCTCCAACAGAAACCTTCTCCATGTCAACACCCCTCTTAGTCCTATCTAACAAAACTATTGCTGTGATCAGTATGAGGAGTTCACTGCTACTTGTGAATATGGTTAGAACAACTATGGCAAATGCCGTTGAAGGATTTAATGAGAACATTGGTAAGACCACTAAGAAGACTGAACCAAACATGAGTTCAAGACTTATGAGTAGTCTTATGAGATCCTTCGATGAGATGGCTGTTAGGTATGCTATCAGGAGTATTGCAAGCGAAGTAGCCAGTATAACAAAGAGCTGACTCATAGCTCAACCCTCCTAGCGAGCTTTATTGCAGATAGCATCATCAATATTATCAGTGAAAACAGGAAGACTATTAGTAGGGCGTAGTCGGTGCTAAACCTCTCGAAAGCCAAATTTAAACCTTGGGTTTCTATGTTGGATGTTGCAAACTTGTAGTAGAAGTATGATGCAACTGCAAATACGATTATCACAGGTGCAATCCACACGATGTTTACCTTCCTTGTTGGAACGTATCTGTAAGTTGCTGCAATTGCTATTGTAATCATTCCAACCGCTCCAACAAAAACAAATGCAATCAAAACAACCACCTGCTGAACGTTATACACGGCATAAATCGCTGATATCAAAAGCATAGTTACAGACATATATAATGCTGCGTATAGGTTATCCCTCGTTAGCAAAACACCAATTGCAGACAGAACTGCAAAAGCACCTATCACCTCAATCATTAAAGTAGCGAAATTCATGAACTGAAGTTAACCTCTTACTAATAAATTTTACTAAATTGCTTGTCATCGATGCATACAATTTATTGGTTTAATACTTAAAATAAATATTTCCTTTATTGAATTGGCGTAGAATTTGAGGATACTATTAAAAATGGAGGATTGGGTAGCGTATTAAGATTGAACATAGGTTGCTAAACTTACAATATAAGATGGAAAAGAAACACAATTTAGAGATTAATGACCTAAAGCCAAAATGGAAAAGAATTAAAATCTTAATTTATAATAAATTTAAATAACTTTGCTGAGGCAGTGGGAGATGTCAAGGATGAAGAATATAGGCAAGATAAAGGTTGTAGAAGGATTAATGAAGATATAATGGCAAAGAAGCTATTTAAGAAGTTAAGTTATAGTAATAATGTTATAATTTTCTTTGGATTATTATTGAGAGAAGTGAGTTTATTTTTGACGATATTTGAAGAGTCATGAATCAGAAAAGTTACAATATCTGGAAATAGTATCGTGAGAATAAACCAGAATTTGTCACTGATTAGGGTGAATTGTATCTCTGGATCTAAATAGGTCCTAAATACAAGCATGAAACTTTTAGTGAACGTAATTTAGTTGAATCTTCCTTTTTAAATCTAAAAATAAACAATTCTATAACCATTAACTTTATCCAAATTGGATATTCTCTCTTCTCTTCATAACTTTTAGATGTGTTAATTTGACACCCATACGATGAAGATATACTATGTTCATACTAAAAGATGGATGTCATAGAATGCTATTACCCCCATCTATCTATTTTATTTTAGTGACAACAGTCCCGTAAACTTTACAATCCCAGAATATATTTCATTGAATTTTGATGAAGCTGAAAGATTTGATAGAGGAGCTAAATTTGTTTGAAAGAGAAAGAACACCGAAAGAGATAAGAATACT
>QMZE01000090.1 GCA_003663025.1 Archaeoglobales archaeon | reverse complement strand
CTTGGCGTACAAGTTGTAAAACAACATCCTCAATTGCTGCGATAATATTAGCGTCCATAATAAAATCCCTCTTCGTATTTATTCTATGAGAATAAATGCAGACAACCTATTAGCATTGTATAATGAAGAAGCACCTGCTCCCGTGTACGTGTACGTAGCTTAAACGTTCTGCAGTGTACTATACAAACATCTATGCAATCAAATTCTTTGTAATACTTCTCAAAAATAATCTTTGCACCAGGTGCAATAGCATACTTTTGATCTTTGAACCGGAAAGCTACAACTATTGTAGCTGTTAACTCATCTCCAAATTGATACAAATGTCTTGACATGAGAGACAGCCTCCTTGGTCACTGTTAAAATTTAACAGTGACCAAGATGATACCATAATAGCACTCCTCTCATTAATAACTGCGCCAACCTGTACGATTTTTCATTTTGACAATGTACTTAATAGTACATTGCTCTACTGTGTAAATAATAAACTCATTGTACGATAAATAACCACTACGTCCCCAAGCTTTAGTACTGCCAGCAACACCTTGAACGCTATCAAATCCTGAGGGAGGATTGGCGTAATGATGAGATTGTAAAGCTTCATAGATACGACCAAGAGCACCGTCTAGTACATATAAATACGCCCAATCACGTTTATTGTCACCGCGAAAAGCATATTGTGCACTTTTTGTACTACGATCTGCCATGTAGATCCCTTTGCCAAACATATATCCAGTAGAGGGTACGCTCGCAGGGGCTATACGTAGTGCAGAAGTTAACACCCCTACATGATTTGCATTGCGTGTACCATGAAATAGTTGTTGGATATTACCAATAGAACCATGAAAACGTTTGCGCTCAAAAGGGATTTCTACTCGAAGTACTTCACCAATCTCAAGATCAATATGAGTATGTCCACCCATCGACTTACGAACAAATTCTTGAATCTCTCTCTCTTCACCAGGATTTGTGGGTTCAATTATGACACCTAATGAACGATACTGCTGATCAACAGAGTCTCCAATAGAATCTTGCACTCTAAAGACATCGCCCATTAGCTGTAAGAGTTCGTCTTCTTTATCAAGTTTCTCTAGGGAGTCTAACCGCATTTGATCTGGGTCAGGGAATCGATCAAAACGATGAGGAACAATGGAATAAAAATGACTTGACGCCTCATCAAATTGATCTGGACTCCAAGATCGCCCAACTCCAAAACGTAGTGTATTAAGAGCATCCTCACCCTTCTTGATTTGCTCTTCTGAAAGAGCGCCTAATGGTGTTTCGATACTAGATTGAACCAATCCAGTAGATTCTTCAAAAATATGCGCAACGAAATCATGCACTATAGGTGATAGTTTTGATGAGACTGTTTTCGTAGAAGATTTTCCCACTTCACCATTGGTAGGAATAGATCCACTACCAACGAGAAACTGATCAAGCTCGACCTCTTTATATCCTTGTGATCCACTTCGTCCTTTAAGTTTGCTCTTTAAAATCTTTGCAAATTCTTCGCGAGCATGCTCTTCATCCTCTGGAAATCGATACTCTTGTACTCCTGCATCACCGACTCTTCCATAGTGTGTGAAGAGTCGCCAATGATCACCATCGGTTTGTAACTCTATCACGTAGAACTTATTGTTGTTTCTACGCTTGCCCTTGACAACACGAAAATCCATCTGGTTAAGAACTTTCTTCTCTGCTACTTCAATATTTCCCATATCAACTGGATAAGTTGAAATTCCAGCGCGATAAACTTGCAACTTTGCTCTCTTAGTTTTTTTTACTGCTGACATCTTAATTCTCCTACCACATATCTGTGGCATTCGAAGTGGGATTAAGACTAGTGTTCGTCTTGTATCTTCCCAGTAGAACATCTTTTTTCCACTGATCAACTGGAAGGTTGTTAACGCAATCTTCGTAAGACTGTCCTTTTTGCTGTCTACAACTAAGTGCCGCATCCACTCTTTCACGGATTTGAGTAAGTTGTACTGTCTTTTTCTCCTCTGTCCAGTAGCCCTTATTGTCTAATACGTTTAGTATGATATGTTCATTTGCTTGAACACGCTCCTCATCGCATTTTGGGTTACAAGCAAAACAGAATGGACAAGTAACAAAAGTACAACGATGAGGATACATTGTATTTTGGTTATATCGCGGTACGACAATTGGGTGGCGATAATCAACGCCCAACAATATAAAGGAGTCGGCTAGTGTGAAAAAATTCTTACATTTCCAGCACCACTGCATTAATGGTGCACCAGTACGTGGAGCTGCGAAATACATGCTAGCTCTATCCCAACTGCATCCAGGATAAGCAAGGGGATTCTGATATTCGTTATAAACCTCATCTCTACGCCAGGGGAAAGGATATACTAGGTAAGAGATACCCGTTGTTGAATCAACATAATAAAACCGCTCTGAACCATCAACTGCCTGGCACTTAAAGTCACCATGACGCATACGTTTAACATACACGGTTCTTATGTCCGCTTTCGCGTGAGTATATATGTCAATAATTTCTGGACCGTACTTGTTAACAAAATCGTCTAGTGTTTCATGCTCCATACAACATAGAGCAATTCTATATGGATCTAAAATATAAGAGTGCCAGGGGAATCCTCCGGGCTCAAATCTTATTTTATCGCCGAATAGGCTAAGTTTGTACATCATTTATGGCATCATTTGAAAAAACTCATCTTCACTCAGAATAGTAGTCCCGTGCTTTTTTGCAGCATTCAATTTTATAGCTCCAACTCCTTCCCCAGCCACGAGAAATTGTGTCTTACTACTTACACTCGTTTGCATCTGCCCTCCACATGTTTTGATAAGCTCTTTGATCTCATCACGAGGACGACTTAACGATCCAGTCACGACAAATGTCTTGCCCTCTAACACAGAGGAGGTCTGAGTAACCATTTCTAACTCGACCTCTAAACAGAGCTGTTCAATAAAGTCTCGCGCATGTTGTAGACTTGCAAAAACTCGTTGTGCAGAAGTATATGCAAATCCTTCTAATTTTTCAATATCAGAAATACTTGCGCTTAACAACCTCTCTACTGTGGGGAATTTCTCCGCCAACTTCTCTGCAGTCCCAGTAGAAATGCCGGTACATCCCAAAGCTGCTAGGAATGTAGAATACTTAATTTTGCGACGACTCTGAATAGCATCGAAAGCAATCTCTACCGAACGTTTCCCCATTTGAGGAAGAATGGCAATATCTTTAGGCTGCAGTTTATAAAGATCAACTGCACTACGAATGATTCCTGCCTGAAACATCTTTTCAATAATACCTTTGCCAATACCATCCATTTTCACTGTCTGAACATAATGTATCACTCTTGATCGTGCTCGTGCACCACAGGCAGTACTATTGCAAACGATATCAACTCCATCCCAATGAAGAAGATAACCACATGATGGACAACGTGTAGGAACTTGTCCCATGTCAATGCCTGTGTTTGGACCACGTTCGGCAATACCAAGAAATTTAGGTATAACTTCACCTGAGCGCTGAATGTTGATTTTGTCACCAGGAGTTAAACCATTGTCGACAACGTTCTTCGCATTATGGAGAGTTACACGTTTCACAGTAGCAGATGAAAGCTCAATAGGTTCAACTAAACCAGTAGGTACTACTCGTCCAGTTTTTCCTGTTTTCCATTCTATCCCAGTGAGCATGGTAGTTCCCTTTTCAGCCTCCCACTTAAAGGCCTTGGCATATCTAGGATATTTACGTCCCTCGCCAAGTTCTTTCTGTCTCTCTCTGTTGGAAATACGGAAAACAATACCATCGATATCAAAACTATATCGTTCACGCTGTTTGGTCCAAAAATTAATCGCTTCAGTAACTACACCAGTCATGGTGTAACCGTGTATAATCGCAGGAATCTTAAAGCGCGCATACTTGAGCCATTCAAAATCTATAGCATCACTAATACTTATGTACCCTTCCGGGATACTCCCATGATAAATCACTTGGTAGGCTCTAAAGTTTAGTCCTCGATCACGTGTGATTTGTGGATCTTGTTGACGTAAAGAGCCAGCAGCTAAATTTCTAGCACTCTTAGGAAGTTCTTCACTATGTACTACTGCATGTTCTAAAAGATCCTTAAAGCGCTTCCTCTTCATAAGAACTTCACCACGCACCTCGATTCTTTCAGCAAACGGAATCTGCTGTGGAATATCCTCAATCATTCGAGCATTAGGTGTAACATCTGCTCCTTCTTTACCATTTCCGCGTGTAACAGCTCGTTGCAGATGACCACTCTCATATATGAGAGAAAGCGAAAGACCATCATACTTGGGTGTTGCAATGATTTCTTCGCCATTTGCCCATGACCTAAGAGCCTCTTCGTCATATTCTTTATCGAGACTAAGCATAGGAGTTAAATGGAGCACCTTAGGGAATGTATTAGGCTCCTGCTCAACACCGACAGTATCGAGGAAATCAGCAGTAATACTTGTAGGGTTTTGTTCGTGCAACAACTCAAGCTCGCTAAGAAGTCGATCATACTCAGTATCACTAATAACTAAGGCACTTTCTGTATCTATATCATCGGGGGTGTAATATGTTCTACGAGCCCGATCAATTTGATCCATTAACTGTTTAACTCTAGCGCTAGAACGACAGGAGTGGAAGGCTTTCTTTATACCATTCTTCACTCTAGAGCTTAGGAAACTCATTCACTTTCTCCTTTGCGTCTAATTACTCCAACAGAATTCACACGGTCAATCTGAACCTCAATAATAGATTCATCTGATCTCATCAATTCATCGACATAAACCTTCACGTTTTTCAGCGTAACTTTATATTGCTTTCCAGTTATGGGGAGTATCATGGTTCCTTGTAGTGCAATTCTATCTGGAGAAATATCATAACGCTTTACCCACAACTGGAAAGCAACAGTTTTTTCATACACCATTATTAAAACCCATGCTTGGTTTCAAAAACTGCAGTCGTTGATTTACCAAGTAGATACTTGACACGATTTCGCCACGCACTATGATCTTGATGAATGACAAATCCTAAAAAGCCTAGTGTCTGCTGAATCTCTATAGAGCGTCGAATATCCATTCGACTTGTAATCCTTAGCTTGCCAAAGAGTTCTTCGCGTGAGAGTGTATTGTCAAAAACATACGTGGCAGCGGCAATCGAAGGTGTCTCCCAAATATAATGGGTCTCTCCATTTGGACCTTCAACAAGAAAGATAAAATCCTTTTTTGTGACAAAACGATCAGTGGCAATCTGATCAAGAATTTCAAAACACTCAGGATCGTATCCTTCGTGGTAGAACATG
>QMZE01000089.1 GCA_003663025.1 Archaeoglobales archaeon | reverse complement strand
TCTCATCCCACCCCATCATGACGTTCATGTTTTGAATTGCCTGACCACTGGCACCCTTAACGAGGTTGTCAATTGCAGAGACTGCAACTATCCTATCTTCACCCTTGAACACCGCTACATCACAGAAGTTGCTACCCCTCACGTAGCTCAACTTAACATCATCCTGAATCCTCACAAAGTAACAGTTCTCGTAAAAATCTTCATACATCTCATAAACATCTAAATCTTCCTTTAAAAAGACGTGAGCTGTCGTCAGTATCCCCCTTGAACCTGGAAAGACTTGAGGTGTAAAGGAGACTTTAACTTCAGGATTGAACATACTCAACTCCCTAACAATCTCATGGTAGTGTCTGTGATTTGTAACCTTGTAGGGGACAACACTCTCATGCAGATTTGGATAGTGTGTGAATTCTGTAGCCCTTGCACCTGCACCAGTTATACCACTCTTACAGTCAAATATAACCCTTTCAATGAACTCAGCAATTGGTGCAACAGCCAATATGCATCCAGTTGGATAACATCCTGGATTTGCAACCAAGTTTGATCTTGCAATATCCTCTCTGTGAATTTCAGTTAATCCATAGGCAGCTTCAATGTAACCCACATGCTTCAATCCGTAAACCCTCTCGTAAGTCTCCTTGTCAAGTCTGTAATCTGCTGAGAGGTCAACAACCTTTATTCCAACTTCCAGTAAATCTGGAACGTAATTCATAGCCTCTCCATGTGGAACTGCTGTAAAGACAAACTCACATTCATCAAAATTTCTCAATTCTGGTTCAACAAACTTCAATTCGTAAAAACCCTTAAGATACCTGTGAATCTTCCAGACTTCCTTTCCAGCTAACCTCCTTGAAGTTACAACTGTAACATCAGCCTTTGGATGATTGTAAAGTAGTCTCAAAAGCTCTCCACCAGTGTATCCAGTTCCTCCAACTATTCCTACGTTCATGTTTTTCAAATCTCAGAGAGATAGATATAGATTTCTGAGGTATGTCCTAGCTCCAACGTATTGAATGCATAAAGATGCAAGGTAATTTCCAAGCTTTGCACATTCCTCCAAGCTCTTACCCTTCAAGTATCCGTAGATAAATCCTGTGTTGAAAGCATCTCCAGCCCCAGTCGTATCGACAACTTTAACCCTGTAAGCTTTAACCTCAAAACTCACCCTACCATCTGTGACGTAACAACCCTTCCAACCCCTCTTCACAACCACAACATCACAAAGATCCAAAAAAAACTCAGCACCTTCCCTGTAATTCAAACCTGTCAAAAGCCTAACCTCTATCTCGTTTGGCATGAACAAGTTTGAATTCTCTATCAAAGGTTTTATCTTTCTAAATCCCATCTTTGCATACACACTCCCAGGATCAAAGCTCACAATTCCATCAAACTCCCTAACAAGTTTCTTCTGAGATTCAAAGGAGTCAAAACAAACTTTACAAACAAAAGATGAGAGATGTAGCAATCTAAACTTATTAACGTAATCTATGTCTATCTCCTCAAATCTTATCGTATCATTTACGGAAGGATCGAGGATTATAGCCCTGTTTCCCATCTTATCTACAAAAACCATTGCACACCCAGTCCTACCATCAGATATCACCACATTCCTAACATCGACACCCACCCTCCTAAGCTCCTCTATCAGAAAGTAACCATCATCATCACTACCAACCTTACCTATGAAACCAGTCTTCAAACCTAATTTTGAAAGTCCTACAATTGTGTTTGCAGAGCTTCCTCCAGCATACCTCTCAAAATTTAAAACGTAGGATTCCTCCTCAGCCTTTGGAATCTCACTCACGATGTAAACTCTATCCACATTCAAGGCACCAAATCCAACCACATCCACAAGACTTAAATTATTGGTGTGATTTTAACCTTATGGGTGTGATAATAATAAACTTCAAAGCCTACGCTGAGGGTTGTGGGAGGAATGCAATTGAAATTGCAAGAGCTGTTTTAAGTATATCTGATAGAGTTGAAGATTACATTGCAGTTGCACCAAACCACCTAGATCTTTCTGAGATTGCAAAGATTGGTGTTGATGTCTATGCTCAACACGTAGATCCAATAAACTTTGGAAGTCACACTGGCAGAGTAACAGCTGAGATGGTTAAGGAGAAGGGTGCAAAGGGTAGCTTGATAAATCACAGTGAGAGGAGGCTTAGGCTTGCGGATATAGATTTTCTCATTCAGAAGTTTAAGGACGTTGGATTGATCTCAGTCGTATGCACAAACAACGTTAACACTACAAAGGCTGTTGCAGTTTTGGAGCCAGATTACGTTGCGGTTGAACCTCCAGAACTAATAGGAACTGGAATTCCAGTTAGCAAGGCTGAGCCAGAGGTTGTTGAAAATTCAGTTAGGGCTGTTAAGGATCTCAATCCAAACGTTAAGGTGCTTTGTGGGGCTGGAATAACTACACATGAAGATTACGTCAGAGCTTTGGAGTTGGGAGCTGAAGGTGTTCTACTTGCAAGTGGGATAGTTAAGGCCAAAGATCCAAAGAAGGCTTTAGAGGAGCTCGTAGGATTGAGGTAGTTACTTATACACTCTGACAAACTTTTTAAGGAGATTTGAGAGCAAAAGATCTCGTGCAAGCATTTAAAAATTTCAAAGTTGAACCTTTGAGAAGTGAAGAGGAGTTTAAGGAGTTTTACGTCGAGAGACCTGAGCAGACACAGTCGCCGATAGGTGAGATACTTGAAAGGCTTAAGTTGTCTGACAGTCCAGAAAAGTATTTGTTTTTGAGTTTTAGGGGTTGTGGAAAGTCAACTGAGCTTTACAAGCTGAAGATAGAACTTGAGAAATTGGATAGATTTTTGCCAATGATGTTTAGTATTTACGAACTCGATGTAAACGACATCGACATCAAAGATTTTTTGATTCTGCTAGATATTAAGTTAGTTGAGATTGCTAAGGAAAATGGTATAAAAATTGACACGTCGGTAGAAGATGACTTTCGTAATTTTCTGATGAACGTTTCGCATGTCAAAGAAGAGGAGATTAAAACTGCATCTTCCATAGGTGTTGGAGTAGATTTTTTGGTTGGTTCAAGTCTAAACTTGGATTGGAGGTTACCACAAGAGATATCATTAGAAAAGAATTAACCTTAAGGATAACGGAATTGATAAGTAGAATAAACGACTTGATAATTGAGATTGAAGGACAATCAAAAAAGAATATTGTAATCATAGCCGATGACTTGGACAAGTTGACAAGATTCATTCAAGCTGAGGATTTCTTCTACAAAAATCACCGTCTTTTAACGCAAATTAAAGCACATGCCATTTACACGTTCCCAATTTCTTTGGGATTTGATGTTAAGTTTTCCACATGTGGCAAACGCCTTTGATGGTTACTTTACAATACCACAAGTTCCACCGTTTAGAAAAGATGGTGACATTTGGTATGAGGGTTTTGAGTTTTACAAGAACGTTGTTGAAAAGAGAATGGATTTAGACCTTATAGAGGGAGATGCACTAAAGGAGGCTATAATATCAACAGGTAAGCTCTCGGAGTTCATTTCAATCATAAGAGAATCGTGTATTTACGCTCATCGTAGAAAAGACGATAGGATAAGAGTTGAAGACGTTAGAAAGGCGTTGGATAAACTCAGAACTTTTTATTCGAGGACTTTAACTGAAGAGCACATGGAAGTGATGCGTTTACGAAACAAAAGAGGCTAGAGATAGAGGAGTTGAGGATAGAATTGTTAGAGGTTTACTGTTCTCGTTGATGTTGGTTGAGTATAAGATAGATGAAGAGTTATGGTACGAGGTAAATCCGTTGCTAATTCCAGTAGTGAAGAGAGAAGAATAGTTGAGGAAATCGAAGCTTTAATGGAAGAACTTGAACTTTTAAAGGGTATAGTATTGGTTGTTGTCAATTCGAGAGATGTTATTGTGAGATTAACCATTAAAATTGGTGAAAAATTTGATGCAAAGTTATTGGAAGTTAAGAGTGGTCAAGAGATAATAGATACATTCAAAAAAAGGTGGTAACTTTGAAGTTTTAGTTCTCATATTACCAGATGAACTGACTGAAGACATTTTAAACGCTTTAAACAATTACAGGGAACTCTTCTATCGTTGTAGATTTCCAAGTGTCGTTGTATGCAACTTAGACGCATTAGGTAGAATAATCAAAGAAGCCCCAGATTTCTGGAGGTATAGAGGTGGCGTTTACGATCTAACAGTTTCAAAGATTGATTTGTCTCTATTTTTAAGTTTCCCTCTGATGAGAGAATTTAGAAATTTGGAGGAGATTAACAAGTTTATAGACATGTGCAATCATTTACTTAGCATAGTAAAGAACGATGATGAAAAAGCCAGACTTTTAATTGAACTTGCTGGTGCATATATGTATAAATCAGGGTTAACAGAAGATAAAGGGGATTTAAAAATGGCTGAAGATCTATTAATTAAAGCTATAGATACTGCAAAGAATGACAACTATAAGGGTTTAGCTTTGTCATTTTACAGTGAATTGTTAAAGGGTAAAGGAGAGTTAAAGAATGCTTTGGAAATTTTAGAACGTATGAAAGACATGAAGTATGGGGGTTTCTTAGGTTTAATCATACGTTCACTTATAATTCTACAGTCATTTGGTTTGTCAGTTGAATTTTTGCGAAAAAAGGTAAGAGACAAAGAGGAAATGGCTCAAAGTGTCTTATCTAAATTGAGTGAATTATCCAAGGATGCTCCATCATATCTAAAACCATTCATAGAGCAATGCATGGCCAGAGTTTACATGTTGTTAGAAGAATACGACAAAGCAGAAGAGTCTTTAAAAAAAGCACTTAAAGAGTCAAAAAATCAAAGGCTGACTTACCAAATTTACTTAAACCTTGTACAACTGTATATGACTATGGGTAACTTCAAAAAAGCTGAAGATTTTGCCAAAAAGTCTTTGAAGATTGCTGAAGAGTTTAAAAATGAATTTCTAATAAAACAGACAAAGGATTTACTTGAGCGAATTCAAAAAAGCTAGCTTTCTTAAGTTTTTATGCATTAAAGAGAACATTATAACTTATCAATACATTTTTAAAATTTAAACTTAAGCCAATAAAATCTATTCATCCAATCTTGGGAATTATTAAGAAGGATATAAGGCTGAGAGGTTGATAAGCTAATCTTCAGCTCATTTTTCCTTAATGGCTTTTTCAAGCTTGTCCTTTTAGTTGTTTACAGTGTTAAAAGTAAAATTGTACCGATTAATTTCTGGGACATGTTAACATAACCTCCTCAAATGATTATATCACATGAACAGCTTACAGGACGGATTCCGACATCTAACGGGATTTTTAGCGGTAATAGAACAAAAGGAAATCTTCACCCTCTGCTTTA
>QMZE01000088.1 GCA_003663025.1 Archaeoglobales archaeon | reverse complement strand
CTTGCAATCTCCCTAGCCCTCTCAAGGATTTCCTCACCCCTCTCAATATCCCCCATATCAGTCTCTTCTCCACCAAAGAGGGAATGTATAGCGTAAATCTTTCTTCTTCTAAGCTTCCCTTCCTCCAATGCAAATCTCAAAGCCCTATAGCTCTGATCTGAACCGTCCAAACCAACAACTATGCTCATAAATCTAACATGTTTGAAAGTTTTATATACCCATTCTTCAACGTCTCGATATGGTGAAGGAAAAGGAACACATAAACGTAGCCATAATTGGACACGTAGATCATGGAAAGAGCACATTGATTGGTAGGATGATGTATGAGGCTGGATTGATACCAGAACACATAATTGAACAGTATAAGAAGGAGGCTGAGCAGAAGGGTAAGGCTACGTTTGAATTTGCCTGGGTGATGGATAGACTAAAGGAGGAGAGAGAGAGAGGTTTGACAATTGACGTTGCTCACAGGAAGATCGAGACTGAAAGATACATGATAACCATAATAGATTGCCCTGGACACAGAGACTTCATAAAGAACATGATAACTGGAACATCTCAAGCCGATGCTGCGATTCTTGTTGTAGATGTTGTTGAAGGTGTTCAGCCTCAGACAAAGGAACACACTTTTCTTGCAAGAACTCTTGGAATAAATCAGATGATAGTAGCTATAAACAAGATGGACAGGGTAAACTACGATCAGAAGAAGTATGAAGATGTCAAGAACCAGGTTTCAAAGCTACTGAAGCTTGTAGGTTACAAGATCGAGGAGATTCCCTTCATACCCACATCAGCATACTACGGTGACAACGTCTATAAGGGGAGTGAGAAGACTACATGGTATAAGGGACCTACGGTCTTTGAGGCTTTCGATCTCCTTAAGCCACCAGTAAAACTCGTCGACAAGCCTTTGAGGATCCCAGTTCAGGATGTCTATTCAATCAAGGGTGTTGGAACAGTTCCAGTTGGAAGGGTTGAAAGTGGAGTTCTGAAGGTTGGAGATAAGGTTGTGTTTGAGCCTCCAGGGATTGTTGGTGAAGTTAAGAGTATAGAGATGCATCACGAACCAATGCAAGAGGCTAGACCAGGAGACAACATAGGTTTCAACGTGAGGGGTGTTAGCAGGAAGGACTTGAGGAGAGGTGACGTAGCTGGACATCCCGACAATCCACCAACTGTCGTTAGGGACTTCACAGCCCAGATAATAGTCCTACAGCATCCAACCGCAATAACCGTTGGTTACACACCAGTCGTGCATGCACACACAGCCCAAGTTGCATGCAGATTTGTAGAGCTTCAAAAGAAGATCGATCCAAGGACAGGTGCAGTAAAAGAGGAGAGTCCTTCATTCCTAAAGACTGGTGACTCTGCAATTGTAAAGCTTGAACCAACTAGGCCTATGGTTATAGAGAAGGTCAAGGACATTCCACCGCTTGGAAGGTTTGCGGTTAGAGACATGGGTATGACGATTGCAGCTGGGATGGTAATAGATTTGACTCCAAGAAAATAACTATTTTTTGGTGATTTCATGCCAGTCAAAGGTCCAAAGGCTAGGATAAGACTTTCTGGTTTAAATCCAAGAGATTTAGACAGAATATGTCAACAGATAAAGGAGATTGCAAATAAGACTGGTGTTGCAATGAGTGGTCCCATTCCACTACCAACAAAGAGACTCGTTATTCCAGTTAGGAAGGCACCAGATGGTGAAGGAAGTGAAACTTACGATCACTGGGAGATGAGAATTCACAAGAGGTTGATTGACATAGCAGCTGATGAGAGGGCATTAAGACAGATAATGAGGATTCAGGTTCCAAAGGATGTGAACATTGAAATTGTCTTAGAGAGCTAATTCATGCTTCTTAAGGTTACCTTTTTGGGAACTTCTGGCACAATTCCATCCCCAAACAGAAATCCTTCCTCAATTTTTATACAGTTTGAAGGGACAAGGTTACTTTTTGACTGTGGTGAGGGGACTCAGAGACAGATGATGATTGCAAAGACTGGATTTAAGATTGACAGCGTATTCATAACCCACCTACACACAGATCACTTCATAGGGTTGTTTGGATTGATAGAGACAATGTCACTCAATGAGAGGAATGAGAGGTTGAGAATCTTTGTTCCTGAGGAGGAGGTTGGATTTTTAAGATCTCTCTTCAAAATGTTTGGTTATCAAAACTTAAGTTACTCGATTGAGGTTTACGGATTGAAGGATGGGGATGAGGTTGATTTTGGCAAGTTTAAGGTTTTGGCATTCAAAACAGATCACATAGTTCCAAGTCTTGGATTTGCATTGATAGAGAAGGAGAGACCTGGGAAGTTTGACAGAGCTAAAGCTGAAGCTTTGGGAATTCCACCTGGCCCACTTTATTCAAAGCTCGTTAAGGGGGAATCTGTGGAGTTGGATGGTAGGATAATTACACCAGACATGGTTGTAGGTCCCAAACGTAGAGGTAGGAAGGTTGTTTACACTGGAGATACGAGACCTACGGATAGAACTGTTGAGGTTGCAAGGGATGCAGATCTCCTGATACACGACTCATCCTTTACAAGTGATCTGATCGATTGGGCTGTAAAATCGAAGCATTCGACTGCAAGAGAGGCTGCAGAAGTTGCAAAGAGGGCAAATGTAAAGATTTTGGTTTTAACTCACATAAGTGCAAGATACAAGGATGTGAAACCAATCTTAGATGAAGCCAAGTCTGTGTTTGAAAGTGTAATCGTTGCTGAGGATCTGATGAGTATAGATGTGAAGTATTCAAATTAAACCCATACAGAACTTCTCAAACTTCTCATGCTCAAGTAAATCCCTAGCACTCCCCTCAAATATAACCCTACCACTTATCAACATGTAAGCCTTGTCACTGATCTCCAAAGCCCTCTTTGCATTCTGTTCAACAAGGACAATTGTCAATCCAAGTTTATCCCTAAGATCAACTATCTTCTGAAATACAGTTTCAGCCAACTTGGGTGAGAGTTGAGCTGTGGGTTCATCCAACATTATTACATTTGCATTCTTAACCAAAGCCATAGCAATTGCCAAAAACTGCCTCTCACCACCACTTAAAGTTCCAGCCTTCCTGTTTGTATAATACTTGAGTTCAGGAAAGACATCCAACGCAACATCTATCCTCTCCCTAAGCTCTCTCTTGTCGAGTATGTATCCAGCAATCTTTAAATTTTCCATAACCGTAAGGTTCACGAACACGTTCTCAATCTGTGGTAGATAAGCTAAACCCAATTTGGCTTTTTCGTGTGGTGGAAAGTTTGTTATGTCCCTACCGTTAAGACTGACCTTCCCAGAATAAACTGTTGCAAGCCCAAATATCGCCTTGAGCAGTGTCGATTTTCCACTCCCATTTGGACCAACTACCGTTGTAATTTTCCTCTTTGACATCTCAGCATTTATATCAAACAGTATGTGCAACTCCTTGTATCCTGCATTTAGATTCTCAATCTTGATCATTCAACCACCCCAAGATAAACCTCAACAACCTTTGGATCGTTCATAACTTCTTCTGGCTTTCCCTTGGATATAACTTCACCGTTTGCCATAACGTAAACGAAGTCAACGTAACCCATCACTATATCCAAACGATGCTCAACTATCAAGAATGTTATTCCCATCTTCTTCAAATCCAGGAACCTCTCAAGTATCTCGTGTGCCAAAGCTGGAGCAATTCCTGCAATGGGTTCATCTGTAATTATCATCTTTGGATTTGTCATCAAAGCCCTACCAACCTCCACAAGTTTTAGCTGACCACCACTGAGCTTGTATGACTCCACATCCCAAAGATGATCTATCTTTAAGAATTCCAAAATCTTAAAAGCCTTCTCTACAACCTCCTCCTCCTTCTTAATCCAGGATGAGTGTCTCAAAGATAGCAGACCTTCAACGTTTTTTTCTGCAATGAGTAAATTTTCAAGGACTGTTAACCTCTTTAGGGGCTGTGGGATTTGAAAGGTTCTGACGATTCCCATTTCATAAACCTTGTTTGGTGGTAAACCTGTTATGTCTTTATCCAAAAAGTAAACTCTACCGTCATCTGGCTTGTAAAATCCACATACGGTATTTATGAATGTTGTCTTTCCAGAACCATTTGGACCTATTATGAGTGTTAAAGTTTTTCCTTCCACATCAATGTTGACCTTGTTGAGTGCCTTTAAACCATCAAAAAATTTTGAAAGTGAAATCGTTTTCAAAATCTTCATAACCTTCTAAGTGCGTATGCAACTGCAATCAATCCAACTATTGCAAATACTGCCTCAAATCCAGGAGTTGGAGTTACAGGTGTAGTAGGTTTTGCTGGAGTTGTCACGGTAGTTGGGGTTGCAGTTGTTACGGGTGTTGTGGGTGTTACAGTTGTTACTGGTAACGAAGGTTTATATGTCCAGGAGATTGTTTTGTTCTTGAAGAGCCAAGTTCCAGCTTTATCCCACTCACAGTTTTGATTTACAAACCATATTGCATAGTCACCACTTGCCCTATCGTTCCACTCGTTCAGAGTTATGTAACCACTCACTGGATAAACTCCATACTCACCCTTACTGAACTTCTCTGTAACAACTGGTATCTTCTCAGCCATGGCATCTGGATCGTAGCTACCAGTCTCATTCAAAACTTCAACATAGCTCAAAGCGAGAACCCATGCTGCGTCATAAGCGTTTAGGGCGTATTGGTATGGGGTTTCACCGAATCCCCTCTCCTTATACTTACTTGCAAGTTCATCGTATGCCTTACCCTTAGATTCGAAGAGTGTGCTGTAATGTCCAATCTTTATGACTTTATTGCAAACTTCTCCAATCTTCCCACTCTTTGCATTACCATCACTACCAAACCATAGAACATTGAACAAAACAGAATCTTGCTTTGTTTGTGCGATCATTGTGTAAACCTCCTCGTAGCTGAATGTAATCACAGCAACCTCCTCGGGCTTATACTTCTTCAATAGATCACTCACTGCACTCTCAAGTGTTGCTATGTAAGGTGTGAAGTCTGCTGGAGGTGGATCTGGATATTCAACAACCTCCCCAATCTCTATCCCTTCAATCTTTGGCTCTATACACTCATACAATCCCCTACCCCATGCGTTCCCAATGTAAGTTATGACTACAGCCTTTATCCCTACATCCTTCAACTCACTCGCAATCGCATCAGTCTGTAGATCATCTGTCCCAACAAACCTGAATATATACTTCTTCTCCTCTGGCTTCGTAAATCCTATTATGCTCGGTAGTGCAGTTGATGATGGTGATATTATTACTATCTTGTTCGAAGTCACAAACTCCTTTATGTTCTTCACCTCTCCACTTCCCATCGGTCCAATGATCAAGTTTATCCCTCTCCCATACAAT
>QMZE01000087.1 GCA_003663025.1 Archaeoglobales archaeon | reverse complement strand
TAAGGAACTTCAAGATACCCTTACATATCTTCAAGGTGCTTTTGGTTAAAAATAAAAAGTAAAATTGAGGTTCAAAATCAAGCCTAATTTCATCTAAGTCTCTAACGATGTCATCAAAATTTGAATGTGGTGTGTAGAAGTATCTTATCATGATATCAATGCCTTTAGAGATGCTATGTCAATCTCAAACCTGTAAAGTGAAATCTCCTCGTTTGATACAACAACCAACACTAAAGTCTTTGATATCGGTATTATTCTTACAAAGAGATCCTTAAACCTCGTTCCAACTTCACTCAGTTCCTCCGTAATCATCTTCTCCAGACTCATCTTTATGTATCTATCGAGCCAGTCGACGATACTCAACATTGCAATCTTATCCTTGCATCTCACAAGAATTGGATCACCGTCCACCCTAAAAATACCTACGAAAACTAAGGATGGATCGTCAATTATGTTTAGGATCTTTCGAATTTTCGATAACATTCAATCACCCACCTTATCAGATGTCTTACCTCCTCTTCATCGTATGATCCTTCACTTAAGGCAAGTTCTATCTTCCTTCTCAAATCTTCCGAAATATCTCTAATCTCATCCTCACTCAATATATCGTAAATTTTAATATTCTTTCTAACACTTTTAATGTAATGCTTGCTGTCAACGACAATTCCCAATCCCTTGAATATCTTGTATGGATAGACACCTTCAGCATGCCACGAATTTCTATGCTTGACAATCCTAAGAATTCTATCGAGGACTTCACCGTAACCCAACTTCTTCATGTGAATGAGACAGTCACATAGAAATGCGGGTATGGTTATACTAGGCTCATCCAAGCATCCAGATATTGGTTCTTCAACTGTTATTAGGGCAGTTCCAGACTTCCTTAGTTGATCAAAGAACCAGCTAACATCCCTCCTCATTTCATAGTTCAATGTTGATACGAGTGGTGTAAAAGAATCTATTACTATCCTAGTTTTTCCATCCGAATTCTTGATTATGAAGTTTAAAAGCTCGTTGTTTAGTAATCTTATATCCTCAACAAAAAACTTTCCAATCTTTATCAAATCTTGCTTCAAATTCCATCCCAAGCTTTCTGCACTTCTGATAACATAATCTTTATCCATATCAAACGATATAAACAGACACCTCTCATTGTTCTTCAAACCTTGAAGTATGAACTGGAGTGATAGAATGGTCTTTCCAACACCTGTAGATCCCAAAATCATGTTGATTGTGTTGGGTAAGAAACCTCCACCTAACAGGGGATCGAGTCCAAAGACTCCAGTTTGAATCCTCATCACAATACAAATCCGTGACTACTTATAAACTTATCTCTAAAAAAAGAACTTTTTATAATAAGCTGTTGAAGCAAAGGGCGAGTCAACTTTGGGCAAAGTTTAAGCTGGTAGCTCACGAAGATTATTTAGATGAATTCGTCAAAATCTTTTTAAACATATTAATGAAAATCCTAAACAAGATAATAAACCTTTAAGTTTTGCTCCTTAAGTCCTCAACAAGTTACTCAAAAAATCTAAAAAATAAAAAATTATAAACTTATTCAATCTTTATTTTCTTCCCCTTCTTCTCAGGATACTTCTTCTTAAATATAACCTCAAGGACTCCGTTGTTGTATCTAGCCTTTGCAGTATCTGGTAGAACTTCACATGGTAGTTCAACCTTCTCGTAGTATCTCCTACTTTCACTTTCAGCCTTTATCTCAAGCTCCTTCTCCGTTGCATTGAGTTCTATGTCATCCTTATTTACACCTGGCATCTCTGCAATAACTTGAACCTCATCGTCTGCCTCTATAACATCTATCAGAGGTTTTCTCTCCTCAATACCCTTTATTTCAGGCTTTGTCCCAAACTCCTTAATCTCTGGTTTACCATCTGGACCTATCCTTATGCTGAAACCCCTGACTATCGGTTTTATCTCTCCCTCTCCCCTCTCAAACCTCCTAAACATCTCCTCTATATCCCTGATCATCCTCTCAAATATGTCGTCTATGAAACCTCCCCTAAATATGTCAAAAGGATCCCACTCCTCTCTCCTCCTTTTCCTCCACCACATAAAACCACCTCCTCAAGCATACATCCTATGAAAAGTCTCCATTATCTCCTCATACCTCCTCAAATCTTCCTTCGTTAGGCTTGGCTTAACCTTCTGTATGGCAGTCTCAAAGTGTTTCTTGTTAATCTTTATTCTCCTCGCAACCTCCCTACTTTCATCCTTTGTCATTCCATGCTTAACGTTTTCCCTTATTGCCAACATTCCAGCCTCCCTACATACAGCTTCAATGTCAGCTCCCGTGTAACCCTCAGTCCTCTCAGCCAACCACTCGCAGATCAAATCAAAAACCTTTTCCTCAACCTTCCTTTTGAGTTCCTCAGGCAACTTCTCAACATCTTTCTCTTTTATCCCCAAAATCTCAACAGCTCTCTTTAAATCTTCATCTTCGTATTCTATCGGCTTCCCTCTTAAATGAATCTTGAAAATCTCCTTCCTTCCTTCCCTGTCTGGAGGAGGTATGTATATGTGTCTCTCAATCCTTCCAGGTCTGAGTAACGCTGGATCGATCATGTCAGGTCTGTTTGTAGCTGCTATGACAAAAACATCCTTTAACTCCTCAATTCCATCAAGCTCAGTCAGTAGTTGACTTACAACCCTCTCAGTAACATGCGTATCAGCACCCAATCCCCTCCTTGGTGCCAAAGCATCTATCTCATCAAAGAAAAGTATGCTAGGTGCAACCTGCTTAGCCTTCCTAAACATCTCCCTAACGTGCCTCTCACTCTCACCAACCCACTTACTCAAAAGCTCAGGACCCTTGACACTTATGAAGTTTGCATTCGATTCGTTTGCAACAGCCTTTGCAATCAGAGTTTTGCCAGTTCCAGGAGGTCCATAGAGTAGTATTCCTTTTGGTGGCTTTATTCCTGTAGCCCTAAAAACATCTGGATACTTCAATGGCCATTCAATTGCCTCTCTAAGTCCCTGTTTTGCATCCTCCAATCCACCCACATCTCCCCATGTAACCTTTGGAATCTCAACCAAAACTTCCCTCATCGCAGAAGGCTCAATGTTCTTCAAAGCCTCTAAGAAGTCCTCCTTTGTAACCTTTAGTCTTTCAAGAACCTCCTCAGGAATTTCCTCAGCTTCAACATCTATCTCACCAACCTCAATTCTCTTCCTCAATGCATGCATTGCAGCCTCCTTTGCCAATGCAGCCAAATCTGCTCCAACAAATCCAACAGTTAAATCCGCAAGTTCTTCAAGCATGAGATCGATAAGTCTGTTCCTGACTTCGTTAAATATCTCACCATCCTCCTTAAGTGCCTCGACAACTTCACCAACCTCAACCTTCTCTATGATTCTTTTAACATCTCTCCCCTTATCCTTCATCTTTCTCAAAACCTTTAGGACATCATCCTTATTGTAATCTGGTTCAATTGGCATGCCTCTCGTGTGAATCTGAAGTATCTCTTTCCTACCCTCCCTATCTGGGACACCAATCTCAATTTCCCTGTCAAACCTTCCAGGTCTCCTTAGAGCTGGATCTATAGCATCGGGTCTGTTTGTAGCTCCAATTACTATGACATCTCCCCTAGCCTCCAATCCATCCATGAGTGCAAGTAACTGAGCTACAACCCTCCTCTCAACCTCACCTGTAACCTCTTCCCTCCTTGGTGCAATTGCATCAATCTCATCAAAGAAGATTATTGAAGGTGAGTTTTCCTTTGCTTCCTCAAATATCTCCCTCAACCTTTGCTCACTCTCTCCGTAATACTTGCTCATGATTTCAGGACCACTCACTGATATGAAGTGTGCATCTACTTCATTTGCAACAGCCTTTGCAATCAGAGTTTTACCAGTTCCAGGGGGTCCGTAAAGCAGAACTCCCTTTGGTGGATCTATTCCCAACCTCTGGAACAGTTCTGGATGTTTCAGTGGAAGTTCTATCATCTCCCTAACTAGTCTAAGCTCCCTCTTTAAACCACCTATATCCTCATACGTAACGCTTGGAACGTGTCTCGTTATCTCTTCAACTGGTTTCTCCTTAAGATCAATAAGAGTTCCCCTGTTTACAATCACAACTCCAGAAGGCTTTGTTGATACAATTACAAATGTTAAAACGTGCCCAAATACTTCAACTCTGATCTTCTGACCTCTCTTAACAGGTCTCCCCTCCAATAGTCTCAGCAAGTAGTTCTCTCCACCCATCAACCTAACTGGTTCCGTTGGAGCCAAGACAACCTTCTCAGCAGGCTTTGCTTCAACCTTCCTAACCCTAACTCTATCACCAATTCCAACTCCAGCGTTGTTCCTTATACTCCCATCTATCCTTATCGTCCCCGTTCCTCTATCTTCTGGATACCCTGGCCATACGATAGCTGGAACTGTTTCCTTACCTATTATCTCTATTACGTCACCACTCTGCAATCCCAATTTTTCCATGACTTCAGGATCTATCCTTGCAATCCCCCTCCCAACATCCCTATAGTAAGCTTCAGCAACCCTCAATGTAACCTCCTTCATGGACATCACCCAAACTTCCAAACAATCCTACTACCATCAACAACCTTCCTAATCAAACCTCTCCTCTCCAACCTCTTCAAAGCTGATTCAACATCAGAATACATTAGTCCAAAGCTTTCGGCAATCTCGTAATCCTTCAAACCCTTTGCCAAACCATACAGGACAAACCTCTCAACATCATCACTTGTAAACCTCTCAATTGCTGAAATCAACTCATCCAACATGCTGTTTATCTTTGAGTTTATGTAACACTGAATCCTTGAAAATATCTCCTGAGCCCTCTCAATTTTTGAAATTGTTTCAATTATACTCGTAGGCTCACTGTCATACTTCAGATTCATTATTTCTCTCAAAACATCAAAAACATCCATTTCAAGCTCACCATCTTCAACAACCTTTGCGGAGAATCTGTGAGGTGTTAGAGTTATCTCAATCCTTAAACTTCTGTCTATATAGTAGTATCTCCTCTTTCCATCCTCAAAGCTGTTGACAATTCCAGCTCTTTCAAGTCTCTCAAGATGATCAAGAACAACCTTTGGAGCCATCCTTAGACAGTAGGCTATCTCACTGACATAGCATGGTCTCCTGGAGAGTAGGGAGAGTATCCTCCTCCTACTCTCATTTCCAAGCACATCGAGTATCTCGTTGACATCCATGTCAATCACCCTAACCATTTTTTACTAACCTAAGGTTAGTGAAGTTATATATAAATATTTCGCTTAACTTGGAAGTCCCGTCAACTTAACCACCTCAAGTGATTGTAATAGGGGATGAAGAGCTTACAGGATAGATTTCAGTTTACGACTGGCTTTTTAGCCGCAATCGAGCAAAAGAATATCTT
>QMZE01000086.1 GCA_003663025.1 Archaeoglobales archaeon | reverse complement strand
GGCTGAAGACCGCGTGGTCCCCGGTTCAAATCCGGGTCCGGGCATGTCACTTTACAAATCCCAGAAATGTGAAGATTGTTAGAGGAACGATCATTGCGTGAGACAGAATTACAATTATCCTTGTCCTGTATCCCTTAACAATAGCATTCAAAGTCACAGATGCATAGATCGAGTATATCAGGGTTGAGGCAAGGAGTGTAATCAAGTTGAAATTTAAAATAGAAGTTATCAGACTAAAAACGTAAAAGAAAGTTACAATAGCCAAAGGAAACTCCAAATTGGCATTTAAATCTTCCCCAATTGGTTTCATCTTTACATCAACAACATCACCTCTAAAGACCTTTACCAAACACCAGCTTATCTCATTACAGTAAGGACACTTCAAGAGCTTGAAATAAGCCTGACTTGGAGACAGAACGAAGTCTGTAAAGTTAGGTTTGAACAGACTTTTACAGCTTGGACATTCAAATAGAGAATCTTCATACGTTGCTTTTATTAAAAGAAATATCACCAATGCTAAGTATGGAAAGACTGCAAACTTCAAACCTTCGGGAAGGATTATCAAGGCAAAAACTGTCGGTATAACTGTAAACAAAACAACCTTAGATGCAAAACGTAAAATTGGATCACTCATAAGTTATTTTCCTCTTCTTCCTCCTCCCTCCCTCTCTAACAGCCCTAACAAACTTTTCAATCCTATCGACAGCGTTGTCCATCTCAAATGCTGTTCCAATCTGAACAGCATCAGCACCACATTCAATTATCTTTTCAGCCTCTTCGGGCTTTCTAATACCTCCAGCAACTATGTAAGGAACTTCAATAGTCTTCGCAACCTCTCTAACCATCTCAAGTGGTATGTGTCCCTCCTTTGGATTGCTACCCGCATCCGTGACTATGAACCTGAACCCCATGAACTGACCTGCTAAGGCGTATGCTGATGCAATCTTTGGTCTATCCCTTGGAATCAGCTCAGCCTCCCCAACGTGTCCAACAGTCCCACCAGGCTCAACTACGATGTAACCAACTGGCAAAACCTCCAGTTTCAAACTCTTTATCAAGAAAGCTGAGAGCATCTGTGCTCTGGTTATCCAATAGGGATTCCTAGAATTCAGTAGAGACATGAAGTATAGAGCATCTGCATACTTAGTTATCGTCCCTATGTTCCCTGGAAACAGGACTATTGGAACATCAACATCCTTCTTTATCTCCCTAACTACATAATCCAATGGCTCCCCCTGAACACCAACACTACCTCCAACCAAGATAACATCCGCTCCACCCTCATAAACCCTCCTTGCAGTCTCCACAGCATCATCCAAGCTCCTGTAATCTAGGGGATCTATCACACCAAACAGCAATCCCCCAAACTCAACAAAGTTCTCAATCAGGTATCTCTCAACCCTTCCCCTCATTTAAACTCCTCCAGTAATTCACAATTTCCCTAATTCCATCCCAAATCTCCCTAGGTTTAAAATTCAAATCTCTCATAGCTTTACTTGTATCGAACACCCTGTCACTCGTCAGAACTTTCACATGCTCACTTAAGCCCAGTGGTCTTGCAATTACCTTAGCTAAACTCTCAGGAATCTTAAGTGTAAAAAACCTTTTTCCAATCAGTTTTGCCAAAAACTTAACTATCTCATTTAGTCTCTCAGATTTGCCGCAAACGACATACACACCTCTAACATTCCTCTTCAAAGCGTTGAAAAAGCAATCTGCAACGTCTTCAACGTGAACAAATGGAATCCTGTTTTCCCCACTTCCAACAATTGGAACTACACCTTTGCACATCATCGAAATCATCCTAAGGTATTCACCATATTGAACACCGTAAATTGTCCCAATTCTAAGTATCACGTGATTTCTATGTGATCTCACAATCTCCTCAGCTATCGCCTTAGTTTTGGCATACTCGGTATCTGGATTTATATCAGTCTCTTCGTTTGCCATGAAGGGTGGATTTGAACCGTAAATAGCAATTGAACTTGCAAAAACAATTTTTGAATTTCTTGGAATTGCATTGACAACATTCTCGGTAATCTCAACGTTTCCCTCCCACAAAGCTTTTTTATCGTTGAACTTCATACTACCAGCTATGTGTAAGACTGCTCTAGCGTTTCTAAGTATCCTCCTCAAATCCTCAACATCGTAACTTGTAACAACCTCCCTCCCCAACCCAAAACTCCTCCTAACCAGTGGAATACCATTAACCTTCCTCAATACAACCCTCCCAAGTCTTCCATTGGCTCCCGTTACGAATATCAATATCGATGAATTTCAAACTCGACTTATTGGATTTTCGTCAACATCTTTAAATATCGTCGATAGACCTTTTGGAGATGTTCAGGCACATAGTCAGGATTGCAGATACCGATCTTGATGGGAACAAACCCGTGATGATTGCACTCACAGGCATAAAGGGGATAGGTCTGAGGATGGCAAGGGCTATAACAAATGCTTTGGATTTGAATCCAATGGCAAAGCTTGGAGAGCTTGAAGATGAAACCATAGAGAGGTTGAAGAAGTTTGTTGAGGGTGAGATAGAGGGCAACATACCTCCATGGATGTTCAACAGGAGGAGGGATCCACACTCTGGAAAGGATTTACATCTGCTTTCAAAGGATGTTGACTTTGCAAAGATGCTTGACATTGAGAGAATGATCAAGATGAAGTGTTACAGGGGTGTAAGGCATGCGAAAGGTTATAAGGTTAGGGGACAGAGGACTAGATCAACTGGTAGGAAGGGTATGACTGTTGGAGTTGTCAGGAGGAAGAGGTGATGGGATGGGAGATCCAAAGAGACACAGAAAGAAGTATGTGACTCCAAGGAAGCCTTGGGATAAGGTTAGGCTTGAGAGAGAAGCTCAACTTGTTGTAAGATACGGTTTAAGGAATAAGAGGGAGCTTTGGAGGTTTGAGAACATTTTGAGGAAGTATAGGAGGGTTGCGAGAGATCTTTTGAGCAAGATAAATCTACCTGGAAGAGAGGGAGAGATTGCTAGGGCTAAGGCTAAAGCTGTAATAGAGAAGTTGGTTAGACTTGGGATACTTGAAGAGGAATCAACACTTGATGACATACTGAATCTGAATGTGGAGAACTTCCTTGAGAGGAGACTTCAAACAATAGTTTACAGGCAGGGGTTGGCAAAGACGATAAGACAGGCTAGACAGCTCATAACTCACGGTCACATAGCGATAGATGGTAGGAGGGTTACATCTCCAAGTTACATGGTTGAGAGGGATGAGGAAACGAAGATAGGTTTCTATTTGAACTCCCCCTTTTCGAGGTGATTTGAATGAAGAGGGGTAGATGGGGTATTGCACACATATTCAGTAGCTTTAACAATACGATAATAACGATTACAGACATAACTGGCAGTGAAACGATTGCAAGGGTTAGTGGAGGTATGATTGTGAAGGCTGACAGGGATGAGGGTAACCCATACACTGCAATGCAGGCAGCTTTGAGGGCTGCGGAGATTGCAAAGGAGAGGGGGATTGAGGGTGTTCACATAAAGGTTAGGGCACCAGGTGGAAACAAGCACGTAACACCAGGTCCAGGTGCACAGGCTGCAATAAGGGCTTTGGCAAGAGCAGGTTTGAAGATTGGAAGGATTGAGGATGTAACTCCAATACCACACGATGGAACAAGACCACCTGGGGGTAAGAGAGGAAGGAGGGTATGAGAATCGAGATAGTTGAAGAGAGTGATCTCAAGGTAAAGTTCATACTTAGGGATGTACCGATAGTCCTTGCAAACTCCCTTAGGAGGGCTATGAAGAGCCTAGTTCCTACTATGGCTGTCGATTATGTAGTATTTTACATGAACACATCTTTTCTCTACGATGAGATCATAGCCCACAGGATTGGATTGATTCCAATAAAGACCAATCTTGATAGGTTTAACATGCCAGGGGAGTGTGTATGTGGTGGAGAGGGATGTCCAAACTGTCAGGTTTCATTCAGATTGAACGTGGAAGGTCCAAAGGTCATATATTCAGGTGATCTGATATCTGAAGATCCAGAGATAAAGCCAGTTTACGACAACATTCCCATAGTTGAACTATTTGAGGGACAGCAGTTGATGATAGAGGCGGTAGCAAGATTGGGAATTGGGAAGGAGCATGCAAAGTATCAGCCAGTTTCATCCTGTTACTACAAGATAATTCCAGAGATCGTAGTTGGAGATTGTAGTGGATGTGGAGATTGCGTTGAGGTTTGTCCCAGGGATGTTCTAAAGATGGGTAGGGGTGTGGAGGTTGGAGATGTCTTGAGGTGTTCGATGTGTATGGAGTGCGTTAAGGTTTGTGAGGAGGATGCAATAAAGGTTTTGGAAACAAACAACTACCTATTCTTTGTTGAAGGAACGGGATCTCTACCAGTTAGGGAGGTTATGAAGAGAGCTGTTGAGGCTTTGAAGAGGAAAGCTGAGGAGATGAACGATATACTGAAGGAGATCGTATGAAGGTTGGACTTATCTCAGATGTTCATGGAAATCTCATAGCTCTGGAGGAGGTTCTGAGTTGTTTGAATCAATGTGAGGTTATATACTGTGCAGGTGATGTTGTAGGTTACTATCCATTCCCAAATGAAGTGATCGAGATTTTTAGAGAGAACGAGATAAGGAGTGTTATGGGTAATCACGATTATGCTGTTGTAACTGGAGATTTCTTTGGATTTAACATCTTTGCAACGGTTGCTGGTCAATGGACTAGGAAAAATTTGAAGGAGGAAAACATGGAGTGGCTAATGAATTTACCCTTAAAGATTGAAACGGATTGGTTCAACGTCTATCACGGCATGCCTTCTGAGGATTTGAGGGTTTTGGATGAATACATATATCCAAACGATCCTAGAATAAAGCTAAGCTTGGAGGAACTTAAGAAGAATGTGATAGTTGGACATACGCATGTTCAATTTGTTATTTGGCATAAGGGATACTTCTTTGCAAATCCTGGAAGTGTTGGGCAACCCAGGGATGGAAATTCAGATTCAGCGTATGCAATATACGATACTGAGAAAAATAGGATAGAGCTTAAGAGGGTAAAGTATAAGATTCAGGAAGTTTACGATGCTGTTATAAAAGCTGGACTTCCAGAATTTTTGGGGGAAAGGCTATTTTTGGGATACTAGTTTGATTAGTTCAACCACTTCCTCACCGTTAGATAGATTATTACTGCAACTGCAAAGATTGCTTCAAATCCAGATATTGAAGGTGTGGGTTGGGTTTTTGTGGTTTTTGGAGTTGTTACCATAACTTCAACACAGTATTGGTCTTCTCCTGGAGAGCAGTTATGTGTGTCTATTTCGTATTTGATGTCGTCAAGGGTTACATCTTGACCATCGTTAGCATTTTTGAGGTCTGGGTAGTAGAATTTCTTATCACCGATTCTGACATACATTACATCGTCTTT
>QMZE01000085.1 GCA_003663025.1 Archaeoglobales archaeon | reverse complement strand
TGATAAAATTCCTTGCTCTTTGGTGGAAACAGCCGTAACAAGACTCCTCGTCAGAGTTGCTTGCTATGCTCTGAGAATTTTGTTAAGAGTTTGTATAATGGAGGTGGAATAATAGACACACTCTGTGTAACATTAAAGCTTAAATTGAGATGTGGCAACTAACTCGAATGATAAGTTTGAGCAAGATGGTAACTGGTAAGGCTACGGTTTCGAGAGAGCTAACGTATAAGGATGATGAATACATTCCAGAGAGCTTGAAGTCCTTGAGAAGAAGTCTTAAGCCAGTTGTAGTTTGGAATGTAACTGCAAGGTGTAACTTGAGATGTGCACACTGCTATGCATACACAGATAAGAGAGAGGAGCTTGACACAAAAACTCTGAAGTCTGTTCTAAACGATGTTAACAAAATTGCAATCTTGATACTCTTCAGTGGTGGTGAACCTTTGCTCAGGAGAGATCTATTTGAGATTGCAAGATACTCAAAAGTTCCAATTGCACTCTCAACAAACGGAACTCTTATAGACTTAAATGTAGCTGAAAGACTTAGAGATTATGGATTTTCATATGTTGGGGTTAGTTTGGATGGTGGTAGGGAGGTTCACGATAAATTTAGAGGTGTTGACGGTGCGTTTGATAGGGCAGTTGAAGGTTTGAAGAACTTGAAATCTGTGGGAGTTATGAGTGGTGTCAGATTTACACTAACAAAATTCAACTTTGAAGAGGTGAAGAACGTTTTGGATGTTTGTGAGGAGCTTGAGATTGAGAGGTTCTGCCTTTATCACCTAGTTCCATCTGGTAGAGCTGATTTCAGCATGGATGTCTCAAATCGTGAAAGGAGAAGGGTTATGGAGTATCTTTTTGATAGGGCTTTCGATTTTGATGGCGAAATATTAACAGTTGACAATCCATGCGATGGGATCTTCTTCTGTCTCAAGCTTAGGGAGATTGATGATAAATTGGCATTCAAGGCTTACGAGTTCTTGAAGTTTAGAGGGGGAGATAGGAGTGGTAAAAATCTTGTAAACATAGATCCATTTGGTTATGTCCATCCAAATCAGTTTTGGTGGGATTACAACTGTGGAAACGTTAAGGGGAGAAGTTTTTTAGATATATGGTTAAAGGATAAACTTTTGAAAGATTTAAGGGGGGATTGGAAGCTTAAGGGGAGATGTGGTATATGTGCATACAGGGATGTCTGTGGTGGATTCAGGTTGAGAGCATTGAGGGCTGGGAACCTGTGGGGAGAAGATCCAAGTTGTTACCTCAGCGATGATGAGATAACTAGAAATTTGTTTGAACGTATATGAGGGTATGTGTTTTGTGCGAAATTTGCTAAGTTACCCGTAATCAGAAAAGTTTAATAGGGGTGTGTAGGCTTAGGATTGTGCTACCTCCAAAGTCTGAGTTTTCGGATTGGTATCATGAGGTGATTCAGCAGGCTGAGATAATGGACATAAGGTATCCCGTGAAGGGTCTATATGTATGGCTACCTTTTGGATTCAAGCTCAGACAACTCGTTTATTCAAAGCTCAGAGAGATCTTGGACAGGGATCACGATGAAGTTTACTTTCCAACCCTGATCCCAGAAGAACTACTCATGAAGGAGAGTGAGCATATAAGGGGATTTGAGGATGAGGTTTACTGGATCACTCACGGAGGTCTTGAGCCTTTGGATGTGAAGCTGGCTTTGAGACCTACGAGTGAGACTGCAATCTATCCCATGTTCAAGTTGTGGGTAAGGAGTCATGCAGATCTACCTTTGAGGGTTTACCAGATTGTGAACGTCTTTAGATATGAAACAAAGCATACAAGACCATTGATAAGGCTCAGGGAGGTTACATCATTTAAAGAGGCACACACGGCACACAGAAACTATGAAGAAGCTGAGAAGCAAGTTCTAAATGCAATAAAGTTGTATAAGGAATTTTACGATTTCCTTGCAATTCCATACATGATATTCAGAAGACCTGAGTGGGATAAGTTTCCTGGAGCTGATTACACGATTGCATTTGACACGATAATGCCAGATGGGAGGACACTTCAGATTGGAACCGTTCACCACTTGGCTGACAACTTTGCAAAGACGTTTGACATAAAGTATGAGACACCAAATGGAGATCATGCATACGTCCATCAGACGTGCTATGGGATATCTGAAAGGTGTATAGCATCTCTAATTTCCATACATGGAGACGACTTGGGATTGATTTTACCGTTTGATGTTGCTCCAGTTCAGATAGTTATAATACCAATACTATACAAGGGGAAGGAGGAGGGTGTGATTGAGCTTTCGAGGAAGCTTTATGAGAGACTCAAAGAATTTAGGGTTGTTTTGGATGATAGTGATGAGAGACCAGGTGCAAAATACTACAAGTGGGAGCTTAAGGGTGTGCCAATAAGGTTTGAGATTGGTCCTAGGGAGGCTGAGAATAATAAGGTTGTCGTATCGTTTAGGGATGAGAGGAGGAAGTTTAGTGTGGCTTTTGATGATGTGACGCCTGAGAGGGTTGTTGATTGGGGTAGAGGGTTGAGGGAGAGGTTAAGGTGGAAGGCAATTGAAAGCGTGAGGGAAAAGATTTTGATATGTAGGAGTGTTGAGGATGTTGCAGATGCTGTTGAGAAGAGACTTTTGGTTCTCACATACTCTTGTGAGGATTGTGAGAGGGAGTTTGAGAATTATGGAAGTGTTCTTGGTAAACTTGAGGAGGTTCCTGAGTGGCTTGACGTGAGTTTGGAAGGGGAGTGTGTGATGTGTGGTGGAAAAGGTTATCTTGTTGGAGTTGCTAGGACATACTGATGAGAGTTATTAGGGTTAGGGTTGAGGGTGTGAGTTTGGATTTTGAGAAGGCTAAGGTCATAGCTGACGTTTTAGCAAATGGGACTTTGATAGCTTGGTCTGATGGAAGAAGGCATTATCCAGAGGTTTGTTGTGTCTGTGGTGATAAGCCAGGTTGGATGGTTTATGGTGAGACGAGGGGTAACGTGAAGGTTGAAGTGGATGGATACGTATTTTACTATCTTAGTGATGTTTAATTTCTCACTCAACGTTTTTAAACTTGAGGGAGATAACATGTTAATGCTCAAGCTAAAGGAGTTACATATTAAGAATTTTTAGAAACTTTAACGTCTTGGTTGGAGCTAATGCAACTGGCAAAACCAATTTGGTCGATCTGTTCATGCTTTTGAGGAAGATTTACGTTGAGAAGGACATAAATCCGTTTAGGTATTGGTGGGGTTATCAGAATGCTGTTTGGGATAGGAAAGAAGAGCTTGATATTTCTGTCAAATTTTTGTTTGATTATATTAATGGCAACAAGACTTATAAAGTTAGTTTTGAAACCACTTTTACTGGTAGAGGTGGAAAGTTTGAGATTGTAAGAGAAAAACTTGAGATTGACAGTGATTTTAGCTTAGAATTAATACCTGGACGAATACGATCGGAGTATAAGGGTGATTATGCCAAATTAATACCGAAAATTATGGAAGATTTCCTTAAAGAAGAAAGAGAAAATCTGATAGTCTCTGAACTACGTGAAGACAAGATTGTAATGGATCATATTATTACTCCATCTCAAAGCTTAACATTGTTAAATTTGTCTTTAACTGCAACTATGACACTTTATCATTATAAAAATATAAATATAGCACTCTGTTATCTTATATTTCCATCCCAATCATCAGTAGCAATTCTAAATCCTTTAGTAAAACCTGCTGAATTTTATAATGAGAAATTTCAGTTTCCTTTAGCTCATCTAATTATAAAAGAGATCTCGAACTTAATTTCAAAAACACTCATTCTAAAACTTAATATTAACGAAATCAAAAGACCATCACAATTAAAAAGGGAAGATTGGCTTATAGAAGATGGAAGCAACTTAAACTCTGTATTATATAACCTCTACCTCAAGAGAAACAGAATTCCAGATAAGATAGCTACTTTAATCTTGTATCTGTTCCCAAACATTAACTTAGGTTTTTCAGTAACTGAAGATCAGCGAGTTTACCTCAAAGTCCAAGAAGATAGCTTAGAACTCCCACCAGCTTGCATTGCAGACGGATTATACAAACTACTTGCAATATTAACAGCTTTGGAGTTAAAGCCATCTCTATTGATAATAGATGAAGTGGAAAACTCTTTACATCCAGAGACACTTGAAAAGCTTTTAGATGAGCTGAAATCAAGTGAGACAACAGTGATAATAACAACTCACTCACCAATAGTTGTTGATATGACTGACCCAGCAGATCTCGTGATAGTTGAGAAAGTTGCTGGAGAAACTAAATTCAGGAGAATTGAGAACCCAGAGGGAGTTAAGAAAAAGCTCAAGGAAGCTGGTATAACGTTCAGCGAAGGATGGTTGTATGGTCAGATTTAGATTTTTCGTCGAAGATGAGTACGGAGATGAGTTCTTTGAGAAACTCGTAAACAGACTAAAAAGGAGGGATTAATTCCAAGAGATGTTGTAGTAAAGCCAAAGAAATTGGCAGCAGACTGTAATACTAAAAATTGATAGACAACTAAAAGCAAGCTTAAAATTTGGGAATTTCGATAGAGCAGTTTTGGTTATCGATGGTGATAGAAATCCAGAGAAAAAACGAGAAAATGCAGAATTACATATCCCTTCTGACCTTAAGGATAGAGTAGATGTAATAGTTTTCGAATACGAAGCTGAAGAATGGATTTGTAAGTCATTAAGTGTCAAATACGGCAATGTCAAACCTTCCAAAGCTTTAAATCACTGGCTTAAAACCAAAAAAGGAAGAGAATATCACAAACGAGATTTACCAAGGTTTGTTGTGGATAAAGAGTTAAAACTGAATTTTAAAAAGTTGTAATGATCAAAATTTTAAAGCATTATTGGCTGTTCTGCAACGGAGATAAGTCGATAATCGTTTTAAAGATAACATACAGAATTGGATGCTCATGCTTGCTGTTCTCTTGGTTGTTGAAACTTTGAATTTAATCAAAACACACGATATTGTTTAATTATATGTATCCATAAACTATTCAACAAAACTCAAAATACATGAAAACAGTTTAAAAGCTGAAGATAATTGGGAAAAACTGTTATGTAATTACTAAAAAACGAGAAAAGAGATATGACGTTTACTCACTCAATGAGCTAAATGTAGAGTTACTAATTTTTAAAATAGAAACTTACAGATGCAAGTTTTGAAACTCAAGTTAAAGGAACTCAACAAATTGAAACTCTTGGCTGTCTGGTTGGTTCTTCTCAAATTTGGAACCATCTTGGTAAATCCCATACACTCCGATCATTAGCATGTATATTTGGTCCGGATGTGTCAACTTAAGAAAACAATTAGTTTAATTTTTTATATGACTATATTGCTATAAAGAATAGTCAACAATAATCGATCAAAATCCTTATTATAAGAAATTTGGATGTAAATAATTAAT
>QMZE01000084.1 GCA_003663025.1 Archaeoglobales archaeon | reverse complement strand
GACATATCTCAATGGATAATAAGTAGATTAATACCCGAGGACCCATCTTACAATTATATTAGATGGACATTACCTCTGAGATTAGCGATAGTGAATGATGACGTATTTAGGGGGATTACTCAGAGAGGAACCGAGGTTCTCACAAGGGTTAGACTGAAGGATACTAAGGTTGTAGATGAGCATGGATTATGGAGCGAAGAACATTTACCCGCCTTCACAGTACTCTACTGTTCCATTTTTATGCCAGAAAAATTTAGAGGGGGAAGTATTAGCAAGGAGCCAAAGGAAGTGTTTGACAATGTTATCATGAATGTTAAGAGGATAGTATTGGGTGGACATGAAACAGTGGGTAGAGGGATCGTAAGAATTGTAAATATATCACCGGAAAAATGATGGGTGAATGCTGAAGATGGTTGATGTAGAAAGGGAATGTCTCAAGTTTACATGGGAGATAATTAGTAGGTTTATGGATAGGAGGGAATATGGCAGGAGCGCATTGAGGTACTCTAGAAGAGCTGGCACAATGATCTTGTCTGACGGTTTGCCCGCCACATTAGCATTCGCATACTCTAAAGCTAAAAGAGAAGAAGCATGGAAGGAAGTTAGTGATTGTATAGTCAGATGGCTTTACAAGAGAGGGTTAATTAAGCATACATTTAGTATGGGAAAAGAAGTGAGCTTGGAGGTCTTTAAAGAGTTATCTGAGATGGAGAATTGGAAAATACTAATGGCTGAGAAGGAAGCTACGAGAGTTCTTAACTGGTTAGCTAAACTTTGCGAAGGCGAATTCGGAGAGGAAAGTTAGTGTATAGGGCAGGATTAATTTATTTAATGAAGGCAGTTACGCCTCTTCATGCAGGAGCAGGCGAGTCTATCATAGGCGCTTCAGACTTATCTATTCAGAGAAATATACTAGATATACCAATTATTGATGGCCCGAGTTTAAAGGGGGGTCTTAAAAGTAGACTTAAGGATAGGCGCGATGACGAGCTAATTAAGTTATTGTTTGGTAGCGAACCTGAGACAACTCCTTTAGAGGCTGGTTCTATTGCTATACTAGATGCGCTACCTTTGCTAATACCGATTAGGTCGCTATTTGGCGGTTGGGCATATGTAACTTCCCCTTGGCTCTTATTTGCATTCTCTAATAGATTAGATATTGCAGAAGAAGATGACATGAAAGATGCGTCGAAAATTACAACGGCGTTGGCCTTAGATGGTCTTGGACTTAAAAGTAACGAGGTTATGGCACCAAAGCACCTCGCTGGGAATGTAGATGGAGAGGATGTAGTAGTTTTACTTGATGAATATGTCTTTAAGAGAAAGGATCCCTCAGATTCCTTTAATCTATTTATCGAGATGCTATCAGACTTGGGAAATACCCTAAAGGATAGACTTGTAGTGGTGACGGATGAGATCATCAAAATATTCTTAAGCAGAGGGATGAGAATTCAGCAAAGAGTAAAGCTCACCAGTAACAAAACAGTTGATCAGGGGCCGTGGGGAGAAGAGCAGATACCGCCAGATACTATAATGCACTTCGCTATCTTATGTTCTGAAGGTAGAGTGAGAGTAAGTAGAGAGAAGATGCTGAATCTAATTAAGCAAGCTGGAAGCGCCATGATAGATGCAGGAAAAAATGCAAAGCTTAAACCAGAAGAGATTAGAAATATCTTAAAGAATACACTTGGAAAGTCTCTGTTTCTTATAGTTGGAGGCGATGAGAGTGTTGGTAGAGGAATAATTGAGATTCAAGAATTTAAAGTTAATAAGAATGTTAAGAAAAAGTTTGATTTTCCCAATAGAGTTAAAGTATTTGGATCAGAGGATCTAGAGCTCAAATCTTCTATCTCGGATAAGAGGAGATTATCCGACATATGTAGAAGAATAGAGAAGATCCCTAAGGATTCTATGGAAGATTATGTGAAGGAATTACAAGGCCTGCCTATGCTTTTAGCCCAATGCGGAATTCAACCCACATACTTTTACTATAGGTATAAAGGAGAAGAAAAGAAAAAGGAGCGGTGGGTTTGGAAAAATTTGAGCAGTAGAATTCACAAACTTTTAGGAGAGGAACTCAAAGAAGATAAAATACTGGATCCGCTAAGGCTTATGCTACTCGAATGGGACATTATGAAGTTTGTAGCCCAGCTCAAGAGGATCAGTAGTATAAAAAGGGAGGATGAAAAGAATTGCCTAAAGTACTTGCAAGACTAGCTCTTGAGAGTATAAGTCCAATCTCCCTTGGAGGATACGACACTAAAATGACCAGAAACATAGGTGGAGTCCAAATAGAGGAACCATTCAGATTAAGTTCACTTAAAGGAGTATGGAAGTGGTGGATGAGAGCATATGTAGCTGGGGCAGCTTTTGACTCAGGTTTTGATGAAAAGAACCAGAAAATTAAAACGGCAGAAATAGTGAATAATTTACTCGGATCAACAGAATTAGCATCATCAATAGGAGTTAAAGTATTAAAAACTACTTACGACTTGTATAAACCAAAGAAATGGAAGGAAATTCCTAGATTAGCTCAGATGAGAATAAAGGGAATTGAGAGATATTTTGCATTAAATTTGCATGCTGAGGTTGAGATTTATGAAAGAACTGCCTTAACTTACCCAGAGGAGAGGCTACTTTTTGGAAGTTTATTGACAGCTTTAAAGCTTGGAGGATTAGGTAAAATTTCAAGAAGAGGATTTGGTAGTTTAAAGGTAACGATTAAGAATAAATCTAATGAAGCGATAAAAGACTTAACTGAAATCATAAAGTGTATAGAACAAGAAACAAATTTAAATAAGCTGGAACCACTAGTTAAAGTTCTTATAAAAGGGACTTACAATACTGCTGAAGAATTGCTTAAGACGACTAGAGGAAAATCTAAGCCTAAGAATATACTTCCAAGCATACCTTGTATATCTCTTAAAAACAAGCTGGCTTTCAGTTTATATCTTATCAAACCTCTTATGCAAATGAGTGTTGAAGACCTTCTTCTCATTATTGGTCAGTCGGTTCTCCGTGCAGGCGGACGTATTCCTAGAGGTAATCTTTACGCAAAAGAGGCTAGTATAACTGCAAAATTAATAGGTGTAGAAAAAGATCCGTTAAATATGCACGTAAATAAACCACTTGCACTATTTTTAGGATTACCAAGAAAAGGAAAAACAAAAACAGAGAAAACTGGTTATCTTACTAATAAACGTAGAGCAAGTCCATTGATTTTTTCTCTTTTAAATAATAGTATAATCAGCTTAACATTAATGTTTTCTTCAGATTGGCCAGAAGAACAAATTAAATGGAAAGGTGTTTTATGGAAAAAGAAAGATAAACGGATAATAGGAATTAAAGATAGAATATATAAGAATGTAAAGTTAGATAAAAGGACATTAAAGGTATCATTCGATAGTGAAGAAATGAAATTACTTGACATTATCCAGCAAATAAAGAGTTCGTTACTTGACTATTTCAAAGATAAAAACTTGCAACTTAAAGGACAAGATTTGGGGATGAAAATAAAAGAGGTGAGCTTTTTATGATATTATTGGATAAATTGCTTAGCAAGACAGAGGAATACCGAAGGATAAATCTTCATTCATATCTTAACCTAGAGTCTATTAATATAAATACAGCAAAGAATAGAGGGAGTGTCGAGAGGAAAGTGCTCAAGAACGCTATTACGATTGCGCGGGTAATCCAAGTGAGTGAAAATCTACTCGAGGCCGTAAAGCAGAAGTATGATAAGCTCAAGGAAGCATATGAATCTATGGAATATAGCTTTAAGAATGTGGAGGCTGAATTGTTATATAGAGGCTTGATAGGGGTCAATGAAGGTTTTGGTAAGCTGGCTTTTGACTTTGGTTTGTGTTGGGACTCAATTCTTCAATTGCCTTTCTTCCCCGGCTCATCTATTAAGGGGGCTACAAGAGTTGTAGCAAATGCGGTAGTTGAAGGTAATGAAGATATTGGTGTGAGAATAAGAAAGGATGATGTAGAGAGAATATTTGGGTATTCTGAAGAGGGAAGAGCCAGTATGGGCAGTGTAATCTTTCACGATGCCTACCCCATTAAGTCCAGTGATAAGGGATTAATACTTGAGCCTGATGTGATAACTCCTATATACAAGGATAGAGGCGAAGAACATCTAGCCTCTCCAAATCCAATATTGTTCTTAACTATAGCTCGAGGCGTGAAATTTAATTTTCTACTTGCATCTAAAAGTGATGCAGATCTTAATATTGCGGAGAAGTGCTTGAGGAGAGCCTTAGAATATGGTATAGGCGCAAAGACACTTGTAGGATACTCAATATTTAAGGTGTATTAGATAACCTCAATTAGGCTTTTTTGGACACGTTTCCATAATATTTCTTCCATTAATGTTGGCTTTATCTTGTTGTCTTCTTCATCGATCCATCCTAGTCTTATTGCGTGTTCTATAGTCTCTTTTCCATATCTTTCTTCTAGCGCATTTCGGTTTGATATTTTGGTTGTGAGTGGGTGATTCATGAGTTCTGTGAAAGATTTCCACGGTCTCAGTTTTATTAGTATAGCTGGGATCCGAATGGTCTTGTTAAAGTGTTCTTGAGCACAGAAAACTGGTGCTCCTGCTCCTAGAAAATTTGTAGCTGGGATCGCTATTGCTGTCTCTGGTTTAAACCCTCCTGTTGCATGGATAAATACGATATCTCCAAGTCGTTTATGATATCTAATGTGGGTTTCACTATATCTTCATACAGGTTTTGCTAAGTCATTCCAAATTCTTCCGGATCTCCAAGGTTCTTGATCTTCACTATGTTTTTCATCGACGGTCTACCATCTAAATTTTTACATGAAAACCATTCAAGATATCTGCGAAGCGTTTCAGCACAGAGACCTCCAACTCTAGTATCTGACGACAACAAGTAAAACCCATTGCTCTCTTCCCCTCTCGTATCCTTAGACAATTAGATCCAATGCATAATTTAGCTCGGTACTCGCTTTTGAGGATCTCTAGATTATGAACTCTAAAAGTTGAGATCTGAGCTGATTCTCATCTATCTCGCTCCTGTCTAGGAGATTCTTAAGCTGATAAGGACTATTTAATCGCCCTCGCTTTGTAAGCATTCACTATGATTGAGGCTCCAACTAGAATAATGTGAGTCCAGCCAGTCACAATAGAATTTCCTTACGGAATCTCTTTCTCTCTTCTGGTGTTAGTTGAGGTATTGGGATCCTAACGAGGTGGAATTCTAGGTTTCTGGGCGGGAAGCAGAGCTCAATGGAGTACTTGATTATGTCTTTCTCGGCCTTTTCTGGTTCCTCTGCATACTTTGATAGTTTCTCGAGTATCTCATCTCTTGGAATCCTCTTATCATTGATGTTCACACAGTCAATATTTCCTTTGACGAGATCTGCGAATTCTCTGGTTATTCCTGCGATCTCCGGGGCTATGACGTGGAATACATTTCTTATGCCTTCAGCCGTTGATGTT
>QMZE01000083.1 GCA_003663025.1 Archaeoglobales archaeon | reverse complement strand
TTGTCAGAACATCGATCCACAGGAGAGACCATCTGAGGCAAGCTTGGCTGAGCCATACATAATGGGTTCACACAGTGGTGAGGCTGGATTCTGGGTATGTGGACCAGAGGATCTCATGCCAGAGGAATACAAAAAGTACTTCCCTGTCCAATACAACAGAATGACAACAGTCAAGGGACTGTTTGCAGTAGGTGACTGCGCTGGAGCAAATCCGCACAAGTTCTCAAGTGGTTCATTTACAGAGGGAAGGATTGCAGCAAAGGCTGCTGTTAGGTACATCGTTGAACAGAAACCAACACCAGAGGTTGACGATGCAAAGGTTGAGGAGCTAAAGAAGAAGTGCTTTGCACCAATGGAGAGATACATCGAAAACAAAGACAAGACGACGGATGAGAACGTTAGCCCGTTCTTCTTCTTCCCATGGCAGGGATTGGTTAGACTGCAGAAGATAATGGATGAATACGCAGCTGGAGCTTCGATGTTGTACCAGACGAACAAGGTGATGCTTGAGAGAGCTTTGGAGTTGCTACAGTTCTTAAAGGAGGATTGGGAGAACTACATTGCAGCCAGAGATCTACACGAACTCATGAGGGCATGGGAGTTGTGGCACAGAATATGGACTGCTGAGGCACACGTTAGGTTCATGCTCTTCAGAGAGGAAACGAGATTCCCAGGTTACTACTACAGAACTGACCACCCACAGCTTGATGACGAGAACTGGCACGTTTTCACACTTGGAAGATACGATCCAGAGAAGAACGAGTGGAGCTTTGAGAAGGTTCCAGTTTTGCACATAGTCGAATACACACTATAAATTTTTTATTTTTAACTTTTGCAAAAATTTTGATGTATGATTCATCTTATCAATAGACTAGATATGTGATGCTTTTTCGAAAAATTTTCAAAATGAAAAAGAACAATTCTCACAAAAATCCATTTAAGAGGGATTAATAACATAATCAAATATTTGTTCGACAAAGAAATATATTAAATTTATTTTCAATAGAACAAAAAGACTTAGTCCTAAAATTCAAGGAAGTATTTGCTTTTTTGCCGTAGGTAAAGTCTGTTAATCACCTAAGGGAATACTTCCAACAAACTTCTTCTTTGACTTTCTGTAATATTCGTTGGCATCATCAAATCTTCCCATCTCCTTATACAGATCACCAATGTATCTCAAGGTTAAGGCTGTAAATTGTGAAAATCCCTTATCAACCTTCTCCAACTCTTCAAAGATTTCCAAAGATTCTTTTAACAACTTCTCCGCTCTGCTATACTGATGCCTACCCTTGCAAAACAATCCAAAGTTGCTGAGCGTAATTGCAAGATCAAACTTAAAAGATTCCCTCTCCCTTATCAAGTTCTTGTATATTGTCAAAGCCTCCCTAAAGCACTTGTCAACCATGGGATAGTTCCCAACCTTCCTATAAATCTCTGCGGCGTTGACGAGTGTTTCCGCAAGAACCTCATCACTTCCAAGGGAAATCCTTATCCTCAAAGCCTCCTCTATCTTGTCGAGTGCCTCCTCATACCTCTTGAGACCATACAACAACGTAGCATAGTCGTTTTCAACCGCTGCAAACTCAAGGGGGTCATTAACTGCAATCCTTTCAGCTTCCTGATACATCTTTTCAGCCCTATCCGTCATTCCCATAAGTGTCAATGCTCTGGCTGCATTTCTCAACAACATCGGAACTGGTTCAGCAATTCCAAGCTCGTTACAGATCTTCACAGCGTATGTCGATGATATGACACAGTTAACAAGTGATCTGTTATCGTTCCTCTTAACGTAATACATAGACGTGTATGAGAGATATATGAGTGTGAGTATAGCCCTCCACACACCATCCAAACTCTTAATCTCTTCAGGCTTTTTAAACATCACATCCGCAACTCTCTTAACATCCTCTGGAGCAACTTTCTTAACCTCCTCCAAAGCCTCAAGTGCCTTTCCTTCCTTCACAAGCTTCCCAACAACATCCAGTAGTTCCATTATCTCAATCCTACACAATCACTTAAAAAAATTTTGCTTGCCTTACGAATCACCTCAAACTCATCTCTCTCACACACCCTCTCAACTCCAAGCAAGAAAAGCCTAACATACTCCTCCCTGCTGGTTCCAAAGTAGTCCTTTTCACTAACTCCCCTCCAATATAGACGGTAAGAAGGATCTGGATTTGGCTTAACAGCGTCTGGAGATGTGAATGGAACTCCAAAGTAAAATTCAAAGAAATCCTCATCCTTCAGATCCATCCTCTTAAACCTCGTTAAATCAAGCAGAACTATATCGTCTCCCCTAAGCATAACCTCGTAATCCTCCCAAGGTGTATAAACGTATCCAGCCTTTTTAAGCTTATAGAGGAGAGATACCGTCAGTGGAATACACCTCTTTGCACCCTCCTCATCAACTATGACGTCCCCATCCTTAAAATCCGACAGAGGAATTCCATCTACCCACTCCTGCAAAATTGTATCGTCTAAGATAACCATCGGTTTTGCAACGTTCCTGGGAAACTTTGAAACGACATCATCAATTGTCCTCTCATAGTCTTTGAAAGATTTTATTGGTGAGTTTGGGGAGAGTAAGTTTAACGCATAATCCTTAACAATCCCATCACCAAAACACCTCAATCTAAAGACGTAGTAACGTATCCAAGCGGATTCCAAAGATACCTCAATCTCAAAAATCTCACCCAAATCTCTCTCAATCTTTGGTAAAACTTCATCAAGTTTCTCACATATCTTTTTAGATATGACTTTCCTCCTCTCCTCTCTACAACTTCCAAAAAGATGTTTCCTTGGAATTACAACCGTTATACCCCAACATTCGATTGTATCCGATGCAATGTTATCCTCAAATTTCACCCTCATAGGGAAACTCGTAACTCTCCATGTTTACACTCTCAATCTTCCTGTATGCACCAACAGTCCCACAATCCCTACACCTCACAATCATCTCAACAGCATCGTATTCGTATCTCCCTCTCCTAACCTTACCCCTCGTAACCTTCAAGACATCTGCAACATGTTTCTTTCCATCGTTGCAAATTGGACAATCAATCTCCACCTCTTTGATCTCCATAAGTTAAAGGAAGTTGTAAGGATAAAAAGTTTTTGTGCCTTGATTAAAGAATCTACTAGAAGGTTGTTTGATTGGGTTACACAATCATCTTCAAAAACAGAGAAAAAGCAAAGTAATTTTCAATATAACGATTAAGTAATAACCTTCGAGAAACTATCCAATTAAGCATAATTGCTCTGTTGAAAATTGAACTGCTGATAAACATCAGTTTATAAGTTAATTTGGCAATTACCGTTACAGCATTTATAAATCCAACATAGCCTCGTAGACAATTCTCAACAGGGCAAAATTATTCCATGAAATCTTATCTCTTCAACTCATCTAATCTTCTTTCTATTTGTTCTAATTGTGTTTTAAAATACTCTCTTGCCTCTTCCAGCAATTTTATCTCTTCATCCTTTGATATATCTGCCGGGATCCAAACCTTAAATATGGGACATCTCCACCATGCAAATACTTTCGATCTCGCAATCTTCTCAATCAACTCCTTCATACTCCTAACATATCCTTAGAAGTTAATAACTATTGTGCTGTTAACTATGATGAGAACTTACACTAATAAAATCTTGTGTGTCTTTAGCGACGAAACACTACACATAAGAGTATTAACTATTACAATCTGCTCTGTTGAAATATTCGATAATTATCGAATTTAGATTCCAGCAAATCAACCAAAGGCCGTTTATCATTTATATATTCCAATCCTCTAACAAGGTTTGTGACTAATTTTCAACAAAGCAAAGCATAATCGATAATTGGAATGCTTTGAATAGCTTAGGTCTAAAATACAACTACAGAAATTATCTTCCTAAGTTACATGAAGAAAAGCAATAGACTTAAACGGTAAATCCAGTTGTAGAGGTTTAATGTTAAAACCCAAAATGTAAACACCTTATAGACTCTCAGACAAAGGAAACTGTTTTAACTGTCCAGATAAACTTTCAACATGCACCATGATCAACACATCAGAAACAATCCGCATCCTCCATATACGGTCATGTTGACGGGAAAGATATAGAAACACTTTTAAACATCTCAAATTACTTCAAAATGCTTAAAGAGGGATCGGTATGAACGTAGATATCTTGGTTATCGGTGGTGGTATTTCAGGTTTGACAGCAGCAGTTGAGGCAGCTGAGACAGGTTACAGTGTTGCTCTAATTGAGAAGAATCCGTATCTAGGTGGTAGAGTTGCTCAGTTGACAAAATACTTCCCAAAGATGTGCCCACCATACTGTGGATTGGAGATATTTCTGAAGAGACTTAAGAACTGTGATATAAAGGTAATAACGAATGCAAAGGTTAAGAGGGTTGAGGGTGTTGCTGGAAATTTCAACGTCTTCATAGAAAAGATGCCGAGATTTGTGAATGAGAACTGCACAGCATGTGGTGAGTGTGAGAAGGTCTGTCTAATTGAGAGACCAAGTGAATTTGACTTTGGATTGGGTAAGACGAAAGCCATATACCTACCACACGACATGGCCTATCCATACATCTACGCAATCGATCCAAACGCATGCAACAAGTGCGGTGAGTGTGTTAAGGTTTGCAGATACAACGCAATCGATCTTGAGGATCAGCCAGAGGAGATGACTATAAATGCGAAGGCGATAATAGTTGCAACTGGCTACAACCCATACGATGCCAACAAACTTGAGACTTTGGGATTTGAAAATCCAGACGTCATAACGAACATGATGATGGAGAGGTTGGCATCACCAAACGGACCTACAAAAGGTAAGATTCTGAGACTCTCAGATGGAAAGGAGCCAAAGGTTGTTGCATTTGCCCAGTGTGCTGGATCAAGGGATGAAAACCACCTACCTTACTGCTCAGCCATATGCTGCCTCGCAACCATGAAACACGCTTTATACATCAGGGAACAGATACCAGACTCCAAGGTTTACATATTCTACATAGACGTTAGAGCTTACGGTAGATACGAAGACTTCCTAAAGAGGGTTGAGGAGGATGAGAACATAGTGTTTGTGAGGGGTAAAGTTGCAAAGGTTGAGTCTAGGGACGGGAAGGTTGTCGTGCATGCTGAAGACACCTTGACTGGAAAGAGGACAGAGATGGAGGCTGATTTAGTTGTTTTGGCTGTGGGAATGCAACCTACAACCGCTGTTGAAAGAATTGAAGGTTTGGAGTATGACGACTATGGATTTGTGATTGAGAAGGAGGGAATAATTCCATGCGGAGTTGCAAGGATGCCTGCAGACGTTGCAATGAGTAACAGGGATGCAACTGGAGCTGTTGTTAAAGCCATTCAAGTTGTTAGGGGGTGAGTTGAATGGAGAAGAATGTTGGTGTTTACATATGCACGGGCTGCGACATAGGAAAGCTTGACATAGAGAAGATCAAGGGAATTGTTGAAAACGAGTTCAAGATAACTCCAAAGATTCA
>QMZE01000082.1 GCA_003663025.1 Archaeoglobales archaeon | reverse complement strand
GCGTGGCATCCGATATTCTTTATTTTCGGGATGTTGCTTTGGGCTTTCGTTAACAGTCAACGACGCGAAGAAGTCACGTATCCATACTAAAAAGGGCGAAACAAAATGAAAGCAACCGCGATTCAGATAGCCCTACTTTCAATAATTCTCCTAAGTTTCTTAGCGTTAGCTCCACCAACAGCAAAAGCACAAATAACCACTACCAAAACCGTAGTATTCGAAACTACCTCTTACGATACAGAACTATACAAAACGGGAACAAATTATGCCACCGTACACGATGCAACTTCTGGAACAGAAAGTACATATACTTATCTTGAAATAGGACAGACATATTCATCCCCAAATTACGAAATTTACCGAACTTTCTTATACTTCAGCACGGACTCATTACCCGACAACGCAACATTAGACAACGCTATCCTAAGCATCTATATTGCAAGCGATGGTTCCACATCGGCAGAATTTAATATTACTATACAATCTGGCGCACCTACCTACCCACACATACCAATTGAAACCACAGACTACAATTATCAATATTACTCTGGTGACGGAGGAAGCTTCAATACTTCGGAGATTACAACAACAGGCACATATTACAACATTACTTTAAATTCCGTTGGTTTAGGGTGGATAAACAAAAGTGGCTACACGAAACTTTGCCTTAGAAGTAGCCGAGACATAAATAATATTGCACCAACTGGATATGAATCTGTTTTTATCGGTTCAAAAGAAGGAGGCTACCCCGCAAAACTTTATATTACCTACACCGCTACTGTTTGGCGATACATTTTCTTTGGGCCCTACTACGAAGACGGAACCGCATGCTTCACACCCGTAACAGTCCACATCTACTCCGAAACACAAAACCCGTACACCTTCACACTTGACGGAGACACCGAAACAATCGACTGGGTCGAACCCGTAACCTACATCACATGGAACATTTCAGACCCCACATACAACAAAACCCGCGTAATCTACCCCGACCCAACCCTTTCCCAACAAGAAATCTACATATTCGTGCCTAATCCAGACACACCTTCTTACCTTTACACTTTCAACGTTGTTGACATGGTAGGCGTAACCGACGCTTACCTCGAAACTCGGATAAACGTGAACGGCACCGCCAGAACAGTAGAAAGACAAAAACTCGACGTGGTAAACGAAGTGCCGTTCTGGATGATGTGGAGCCAACGGTACCAGCTACGGTTAACATGCAACCGAGGAACAGCCGTATGGAGCTTCATAGCGTTAACAGACGTTGAACAAACCCTACTCATAACCCCCGACCTTTTCAACTACACAGCATACGGACGCTACCTAACCGTCAACGCAACACGGCTAAACTCAACATGCATACAAGTACGCTACTACGACCCAACCGAAAGAACAACAGTTATCCAGGTTAAAATCAAACACAAAACAAACACTACAACATTCACCACAGACTACACATACAGCAAAATAACTCCCACCGACGAAACAGTCCTATGGAACAACGCAGACCCCGAAACAGACTACTACGTCGACATATTCGCAAACTATTACGTAGCATCCGAAGACACGTACAAAGTTTTAACATGGAACTTCACATGTCCCCGACTAGGAGCCACAACCAACCCGTGGGAAAACCTATTCACAGTCTTGGGAACCTTCCCGTTCAATCCGTCCAACCTCTTCGGCGTACTAATCACGTTAGCCGTATTCGCCGTGTTCAGCTACTACACCGTTGACGTTGCAGCTTTCTTGGCTGTGTTGACAGCAGCCACGCTAACCTACATCGGATGGCTAAGCATAAGTTGGACAGCAATAACCCTCGCGTTCACCATCGCAATATTTATCGCTCTACAACACAAAAAGAAAAGGATGGAAGAAATATGAAAGCGGTAAACCTAATGTTCTTCATCGTCTGCGTCAACCTCGCCGCGTTCATAATCCACCAGTCCGGAACCCTCCCCGCTTCACAGGAACTGTACGCTTCCCCCCAAGACGTGATAGCAACATTCGACATTGCCCAATTCAAATTAAGCCTAGATCCTGTATGGGTTTCGCTTGGAGTATCCGGCATTATGGCAGGCATAATTGCTTTCATTACAAAACAGTACATGGTAACCGGAGCAGCCTTAGCAATTTGGGCTTTGTGCGCTTTCGTCATCCCTACAGTCGGCTGGATATTCACAGGAGTCCCCTACATGCTACAAGCAATGGGCGCACCGTGGTACATCACTGAAACCATAAAAGCCCTGTTCGCATTCGTGTTCTTCATCTTCATGCTTGAAGTAACCACGCAGAGGAGCCTAACATGAAAGCCCAAAATTATCTGCTCATGCTTCTGCTGTTCCTTCTGTTAGCGTCGACCCTAACCGTCACTGAAGCCTACGGTTCTTCCACAACTTACACTTGGTATTTTTGCAGTTCAACCCATACAGTCCACGGGCTAACCGCGTACCGGCTTAACGAAACAAACACGGACACCGACGAAATTGTCAACCAAGAACTTTCTGGAAACGTAACCGTCACGTATGGAATACGCGTCTGGAAACGAGACAGCAGCGGAACCGAACAAGAAATCACTTCCGGCAGTCCAGTTGCAACCTTCTCGGTGACCCCTAACAGCTACGGCTTCAAAAACAGCACATGGCAGCCTACCTCAGTAGACGTTTGCAACGAAACCATAGTAGTCCGCATTTACATTAAACCGGAAAACGGAGCATGGCAAACCCTCGCTGTGTTCTCCACAAACCCGCTATTCCCATCGCTTCCCAAAAAACTGTCCACCGCCACGTGGAACATCACCTACCGCTATTCAGCCCTATACAGTTCAGCTACAAACAAGACAACCGCCGGAATAACATTCGGAGACTCCGCAAACCAGATGAAAATCGAAAACATAACATTCACAGACCTAAACCCGTACGAACAAATAATGCACTGGCTAAACCAAGGCAACTTCATAAAAGCACTAGAAACCCCGTTCACCTATCAATCATCCATCCTCGTAACCACTAATTTTCTCTACTCGTCCATGCTGCTCATGTGTTGCGTAACACTCTACAACCGCTACAAAAACGTCAACATCATCCTACTGCTCTTCGTACTGTTCGGAGGAACAGGTGGAGTCTTAACCGCAATTATGCCCGCGGCTGGACTGTGGATTAGCTGGTTAATCTTCGTGTTAGGGCTAGGCGGACTATTATATCGCTTGTTCAAAACCACCTAACCCTTTTCTTTACTTTAGTAAAAAACTTTATATACAAAAACCAAAGAGAATATTTACACGTGAGCAAAATGCGACTCCTAAAAAATAAGAAAGGCGACGTAGCGCTTGTAACGATGCTGATAACCCTCGCCATCATAATCGTTGTCGGCCTAATCGTAACCGGCAACCTCTACAGCACCGCCACCAACATGGACTTGGGCACACAAGGAAACTCAACGCGTACAACGCTTTTTAACAACATCTACAGCGCTTTCAACTTGGCCGTCATCATCCCAATAGTAGCTGCCGCCGGAGCAATAATGGGCGTCATCTTCACCTACTTCCAAGGAAAAGGAACTTAGCTTAGCATCGACTTCGCCGCTAAACCCCGCCTCCAGAACCCCCCTTTGTTAAGGGCTTCCAAACCCCCCGTTAAAGTAGAGGAGAAATTCAACATGCAAAAAAAGGTAAAAATCAGTTTAGGAATCATAGCCGTAGCATGCGGCTTAATACTCCTGTTCACCCCGCTAATATACGTCCACACAAACGCGTGGATAAAAACCTGGGAAGACGTAGGGCTAAACGACAAGCCCTGGGGCGTACAAAACGTTTACGCCACCGTCTACGACGACCAAGGCAACCCCGTTGGGCATTACGAGACACATAATAACCTAACCATCGCCGGAATCAGAGACTTCATCCGCCACCGGCTTTTCAACAGTTCAGCTTCGCTGGGAACCGCACATTACATCGCCATAGGAACAGGCACGGACGACGGAAACGTAACCAACAACGAAGCCCTAGTTTCAGAACTTGACCGCAAAGCAGCAACAGAATATATTCCCGGCGGCGCTTACAACAAGTACGGTTTGAACGCTACCTTCACGTTCACAGGCAGCCACACGTTGAAGGAAGCCGGCGTACTCACGCAGAGCAGCGGCGGAATCCTAGTGTTCTACGTAAACGACTGGAACATCGGCGTGGACAGCAGTTGGACTGTGCAGGTTAGCTGGCAAATTACGATAAACGAAGGCTAAACTCAAGCGCTGTTCTTCCCGGTTTTCCCGTTTTCTCTGTGGGTTTGTCAGATGAGGGAATATGCAATGCGTGGACAGAAAAGCCGAACGGTCGTGCTGGTCTTTCTTCTTGTATGTGGTTTTTTCAGTTTTCTCCAGTTTCCAATCCGAGAAGCGAAAGCTGACTCGGACTGGCTTTCTGGTTGGCAGTACCGTAAAAGCCACGTGATTAATTCGGCTTCTGGTGCTGGAACAAACTATCAAGTGCGGATAAAAGTACATTACAAAGTGGAATTTTCTTTTGGCTCTGCAACAAATATAAAATCCGACCATGCCGACCAGGGTATAACAACTGATGGAACATATGTTTACACGACAGATAGTAGTAATCTTTATAAATATCAGAAAGATGGAACGTTGGTAACAAGTCGGGATACAAGCGGCGATGGAAGCTACGGAGACCACAACGGAGACCTATGTTACCATAACGGGAAACTTTATATCTGTACATGTAATTTTCCAGATACTCCTAAAACTGCGGCTATTGCAGTTTACAACGCAAGTGATTTAAGCTATATAGGTGAACAAGTTCTTTCCAACCCGCCTGATTGGGGAGCGGGAATTTCGTATCACGATGGGAAATTTTGGGTGATATTTGATAACCCAAACAATAAAGTAATTTGGAAAATGACCCAAACGGACACGACGACATTTACAAAAGACGCGGAATATTCTTTAACCTATGCAATAACTTCTGGCGACCATGGTTATCAAGGATGTGATTGGAAAGATGACTACTTATTTTGCAACATTCATGATGGTAGTTCACCGACTAAATGTGATGTTTACTATTGGAATGGAAGCGGATTTGAAGAATACCAACGTTTAGATTTTGTAACATGGAGCGGAACGTATGGCGGAACTGCACACGCCAACCAAGGGTTAGCAATTGAGAATGATGGGGGAACTTATTATGTGTGGTGGGCGTCAAGAGGTGCAACTGGTGACGATGAAGACTTTGCGAAAACTGAATTAATGTTCGCTACTGACAATGGAGAAGATGTTTACCTTAATGAAAAATGCAGAACGGATTTTGGGGACGTACGGTTTACAAAATCTGACGGAACAACTTTAATAGATTATTGGATGGAACGGAAAGTTGACGGGGACTACGCTGTTTTTTGGGTAGAGATTCCCGATGATTTAAGTTCGTCGAGTGCAACAATCTACATTTACTACGGCAAAAGCGATGCGACAACAACAAGCAATGGAGAGAATACCTT
>QMZE01000081.1 GCA_003663025.1 Archaeoglobales archaeon | reverse complement strand
TTGCTCTGTTAATGCTCCTGAAAATCAGAGAATAATCAATGCAAGCATAATTAAAATAGAACATCCAGCTTGGGTTTCTTCAGGATTCCCCTCTCCTCAGCAATTTCAAACAGCTTCTCGATAGCTCTCAAAACCTTTGGTGGCATCTCGACGGTGTATTCATTTACATACATCAAGGCAAACCTCCTCGCAACATTCCTCTCAATCCTCGAATACCTCATTGCGTAATCCAAAGCCTCATCTACATTTTCCAATGCATAAACTACACTCTCCCTCATAACCCTCAAGAACTCCCCCTGATCTTCCCTTGGAATATGTTTCCTTATTACATTTACACCCAACGGTAAAGGTAATCCAGTTAAATCGTTCCAAAACTCCCAAAGATCCAAGACCTTAACCAATCCATAACTTTCAAACGTTATTTGCCCTTCATGTATAACCAGACCCGCATCCACAACACCCCTCCTTACAGCATCCAAAATCTCATCAAACTTCATCTCAACAGGCTTGAATTTATCCAATGCAAGCTTAAGAATGAGATTTGCAGTTGTAAACCTTCCAGGGATCGCAATACTCTTTCCTTCAAGATCAATGTTCTCCCTTGAAACAACGATTGGACCGTATCCATCCCCAACGCTTGAACCAGATGAGAGGATCTTATATTTGTCACTTATGTATGCGTAGGCATGGACTGAGAGAGCTGTCACATCCAACATACATTCAAAAGCCATCTTATTTAATGTTTCAATGTCCTCTATAAAGTGTTCGATCTTAAGCCTAGTGGGAATCTTTCCAACCGTCATAGCGTAAAACATGAAGGCATCATCAACATCGGGTGTGTGTGCAACTATCATATTGACAGATACACTTAAAACTTAAGAACTTTGTTGATACATGGAGCTTGAGATTGGGGGTAAGAGGTTTAAGGCCGATGTTAGGTGGGCATACGATCTGAAACCAGTATTGGCATATCCAAATGAACTCAGGGAGAACTTCCCAGCATACTACATGTTTAGAGACGTTTATTACAGTGAGGAAGACTACAAGATTATAAGGAAACATGGCTTAAGGTTTGACATAACGGTTATACCTCCAAATAAGGTTGGGAAGGAGTTTATAAAGACTTTTGGACACTACCATCCAATAGCTGAGGACAACCTAAGTTACACCGAGATTTACGAGGTTTTGGAGGGTGAAGCTATATACATACTTCAAAGGGCTGAGGGAGATAGGATAGTTGATGTTATGGTTGTTGAGGCTGGAGAGGGTGATGGAGTTGTTGTTCCACCAAACTACGGGCATGTGACTATAAATCCATCAAAGAAGGAACTTAGAATGGCTAATTGGGTTTACAGAAATTTTAAGTCTATCTATGAACCTTACAAAAGGTTTAGGGGTGCCTGTTACTATTACACGGAGGATGGTTGGATTGTGAATGATAGATACAGTGAAGTTCCAGAGATGAGGTTTGCTAGGCCAACGAAACTTGGATTGGGGAAGGATGAGAAGATTTATAATCTTGTAAGGAACATAGAGAAGCTTGAATTCCTATACAAACCATCCAGATACTTTGAGATGTTTGAGACAAAAGGTTAAATACACGGAAGGTTAGGGGATTTAGATGGGATGGAAGTCTCACGGCTTCAGATTCAAGTCGAGGAAGAAGCTGAGGAAGAAGATAAGGGAGAGAGGTATAAAGATTTGTAGAGCCTTGCAGACTTTTGAGATTGGAGATAGGGTTCACATCGACATAGATCCATCTGTTCATAAGGGTATGCCTCATCCAAGGTTTCAAGGTAGGACTGGTGTCGTTGTTGGTAAGAGAGGTAGGGCTTATCTGGTTAGGATCTCGGATGGAGATTCTTACAAGACACTCATAGTTAGACCCGAGCATCTTCAATAATTTTTGAGGTGTTTGACATGTTTAAAGAAGTTAAAGAGTTTGACTACATAACCGTATCTGAGGCTAAAGAGTTGATGGAGAAGATTGCAGAGGTTAGGCAGAAGAAGGGTGAGTTGTTGTATGAAACCAGGAGGGCTTTGAAGCATCTAAGGACTTTTGCAAAGTTACCTTCTGATAAGGCTAGGGAGGTTGTTGAGGAGTTGATGAAACTTCCATTTGTAAGTAAGGAGACTGCAGTCAAGATTGTCGATATGATGCCTCAAAATCCAGATGAGGTTAGGTTGATCTATGCAAAGGAGAAGGTAACATTGAAGGCTGAAGATATTGAAAGTATACTTGAAATTTTGAATAGGTATAGGTGATCTGATGAAGAAGAAGAAGGTTGATAAGGAGAAGCTTGAGGATTATGCATTCATATTGGATTTTTTGCCCTACGGTCATCCTGAGGATAGAAGACCCCTACATAAGAGGGAACCACTTGCACAGATTGTTGGTGAGAAGTTTTTTACACTCTTGGAGGTTAGTGTTAAGAAGGATAAGAATCCACTCGTTGCTGACAGAGTTTACATAGGGAAGGAAATAGATAGGAGGGATGTTGTAAATAGAATTAAGAGGAAGCTTAGATATGATGAACTCACAGCAACTGCAAAATCTGAACTTCCATACGTTTTGGAGCAGATGGTGAAGTTGCAGGAAGATAGATTTGTTGAATTTTTTAACAAGGCGGATGCAATAACTACCAAACTCCATCAACTTGAGCTTTTACCTGGAATAGGAAAGAAGACTATGTGGGCTATAATTGATGAAAGAAGGAAGGAACATTTTAAGAATTTTGAAGATATTGCTAAAAGGATAAAGATAAATCCCGAGAAGTGTATAGTTCAGAGAATAATATATGAACTTCAGAATCCAAATACGAAGTATAAGTTGTTTACGTTGTAATGCCCTTTAAGTCTTATCTGTTCTCTCAAAGCTAACGATTCTTAATGAAATTTTTATGTTGATGAGATTTTTAAATTTTAATGTTGCTAATATATTTCATTTATAATCAAGTGCATAACATTTTAAAAAGGTTATGGAATATGCTAATTTTAAAGCTTATATGCCACTGTTAAGCTGAATAACTGTTGAGATTAAGTATAACTCTTTCTGCACAGAACTATAAATTTGACGGATGTATCATACTTAAGAGAGTAGACACATCAACAAGATAAAATACCTTCTTCGTAAACTACAATAGGCATAAGCTTATAAAATTAAAATTTAGGTGACAACCTCTGACAATCTACCCATTTCCAAAGCCTTCTTAATCTCCATCATCGTTAGATCGAGAGGATCTTCAATCCTTACACCATGCTTCAATGTCAAATTTCTCATCTCTGGAGAAGTTGGACCCATGCATGGATCTCCTGGAACCCTTGGAGAAACGTCAAAAACGACAAACTCAAGTTTATCTTCAGGTGAATATGCAACAGCTCCCTGCAATCCAAAAAGACCAATTATTCCAGGTGGATACTCCTCCTCACAAATCCTGACAAATCTCTCAGCAGTCTCATATACCATATCCTGCTTACTCTCCCTCATAGTTACTCCAAGGTGACCTATCTCCTCATTCTTAACTGGAACGTTTATCTTCAGCTGATCTCTGGCTGGTAGATTTAAGAATCCTTGAAGGTTAACCTGCCTCCTATCGCTAAATCCAACAAAGTCAAAGTCTCCAAATACATCCTTCAATACGTAACAGTGGAAGTTTGCATTGAACCTCGCACCCAAGACATACTCCTCTATCCTAGCCTTACGAAGTCCCTCTTCATCTATCACACCAGCCTTTATGAGTTCTTCAGCTTGTCTGTAGTAATCTTCAGGTGAAACTGCATAGAAGAATGCCCTCTCCAACGGATTGTTGGCCTGCTGAACCTTCACAACAACCAACCTGTCAATGTCCTCTGGTGATTTGAACTCTTTTGGAATCCTTATTCCAGCCTTCTTAAGTAGATAATACTGTCCTCTCTCATAATTTCTCTCTTCAGCTCTCAAGAGGTATCTGTTTCCATATATTGGAACCTTAAACTTGTTCTCTATCTCATCGTAACCAACGTAAACTGCAAAGCTCCTGTTTGGTATAAATATCGTGTTCATCTCAATGAGTCTCTCCTGGACATCATCATTCACCATATCCCTAAATCTGTCAAGAACTATGAACTCGTCATACAACCACCTGTTGAACTTTGTATATAGACTATTTCTACCCCTCTGAACTACTACAACAGTTTTAAATCCCCAAGCCTTTGCAGACATACCAATCTCCTTTGCGGAATGGGAACCAAATATTCCAATTGTCACATCCCTGTAATCCTCAACTACCTTCCTTACAGACTCCGTAACGTTCATATTAAATTTTGATACTTACTGTTAAAAGTGGTTATCTCAACCTCCTCTTTAATATTCTCTCCGAATTTTTAAATGCAACTTCAACATCTTTTATTCCAGCCCCCTTCAAAACCTTCTCTGCAAATTCACGACTCACAAAGTCGTTTGGACTGTGAGCGTCACTGTTTATTACAATTCCACATCCAACCTCCCTCGCGACATTTGCGACATGACCGTTTGTAAGGCAATGCCCCCTTCTCGTTGTAATCTCAAGATATATTCCATTTGACTTTGCAATCTCGGCTGTTTCGAAGTCTATCAATCCAGGATGAGCCAAGAAGTCAATCTCCTCCTGAACTGCATTATAGTTTGTTCCCTCCTTAACGGGTTCAACGATTGTTTCCCCATGAACTGTTACTATCTCAGCCCCTTCCTTCCAAGATAATTCAACAATCCTTCCAATTAACTTTGGAGGAACGTGTGTTATCTCAACACCCAGAAGTATAGGTATATCGTATTCGTCTCTTATGTCCTTAATCCTGTTCAGTGATTGGAGTGTGTGATGAACGTTTGAGAAGTCAACGTGGTCAGTTATTGCGATCCCCCTATACCCCCTCTCCAAACACCTCCTGAAAATTTCAGATGGTATCAGTTCACCGTCGCTTAAGATTGAATGTGTATGTAGGTCTATCATGTCAAAATTTAATTGATTGGTGTTAAATCAATTTTTTTATTTACCAATTTAACAAAGAATAATTTACTATAGGATGTATAGATTTAAAAGAATTTATTTTAATTTTAACTTACCTATTAATTTTCTCCATCTTTAAATTTCATCCCAATCTTTCTCGTTTCTTCACCTTTTTCACTCGTTAGTCAAAAAGTCTAGTTTGAATTGTGTTATTTTAAGAATTAGGTGTCCAAAAAATAATAAAAGGGGATTGTTTTGGATGTAATAGTTCATGCCTGACCAATTAATAGTAGGAATCTACAAAAGTTTTTATCTCTAAGAATGTATTTATCTCTTTTGAATGAAGGGTTGAATCTGTCAGAATTCACTACTATAAGCTTTAAAGATAAAGCAAAGATGTTCTGAAATATATCTTCATTCAGAATTTTTAACTACTTTAATTGGGTGTTAATCTTAACAAGACCTTTAAAAAGTTTTAACCATAGTTCCCAACGAAGGGGATATAGGGGAGGGAATGATAAGGAAGAGATATGGATTTAGTGAATAAATACGTTGGAGATGTGGGGAGGGTAAGGGATCTGATAAGACTGATAGAGTA
>QMZE01000080.1 GCA_003663025.1 Archaeoglobales archaeon | reverse complement strand
CAGACTTAAAGAAAGAACAAAGAGATTTCATAATAGATTCTCCTTCAGAAGTTTTTTCCCATTCTATTTAAAGCTGAATCGACAGCTTTATCACTTTCTATAACTATTAAAAGGTATTTATCTTAACACCTTCCAAAGTCTTTTTATAAGGAGGTTCTAAAATATTACAAGAACAAGATAGATAATGTTTCTTCTTGGCTAAGATAATGCCTTGGTTAGGTTAGAATTTAAATATGAAACCTTTCAGAAAATGTAACTTCATAGAAGCAATATTTTCCTCTTTTAAACAGTTAGTAAAAACTGTTCTTCTGTTTAATTGTTAAAAACTAAACCCTCCTGTAAACCTCTACCACAACTTGGTCATGTTTACAGAGCCATTTAAGGAATGGAAAATATAAGATAAGTTAAAACAATAGGTAAACAAAATAAATATTTAAACTCACACTCAAAACTCTTTTGATGAGTGATGGAGAGAGGTTGATTATCAAGAGAGATGGTTATCCTTCTCCAGGAGATATAGTCATAGGAACTGTAACTAGGGTCATGGACTTTGGTGCTTTTGTCTCACTCGACGAATACGAAAGGAAGGAGGGGATGGTTCACATAAGTGAAGTTGCCCCTGGATGGATAAAGGACATAAGGGATCATGTTAAAAAGGGGCAGAAGGTTATATGTAAGGTTTTAAGTGTGAATCCAAAGAGGGGACACATAGATCTATCCATAAAAGATGTTACAGAGAGGCAAAGGAGGGAGAAGCTTCAGGAGTGGAAAAACGAACTCAAGGCATTTAAATGGCTTGAGATAATTGGAGAGAAGTTGAAGTTGGAGAGAGAAGAACTTGTAAAGATTGGAAAGAAGCTTGTAAAGAAGTTTGACAGTGTTTATGATGCCTTCGTCGAATCAGCTTATGAGGGTTACGAAGTTTTGGCCAAGTTCGTTGGAGAGGATTTTGCAAGAGGTATGGCTGAGATTGCTAGAGAGAACATAAAGCCTTCGAGAGTTAAGGTTAGGGGATACTTTGAACTCAAGAGTTTTGAAGGGGACGGTGTAGAAAGAATAAAGAAGGCTTTGGGTAAAGCCTACGATGCAACAAGGAAGTTTCAAAATGTTGATGTTGAGATAGACTACGTTGGAGCTCCAAGGTATAGGGTTGTCCTTGAGGCTGACGATTACAAGGTTGCAGAGAGGGCTTTGAAGTCAGTTGTTGACAACGTGTTAAAGACGATGAAGAGGTTGGGTGGAGAGGGAAACTTTGTTAGGGAACACATAGGGTGATAAAATGATTGTAACTACGGTAGTTGGAAGCTATCCAAGACCAGATTGGTTTAGAGAATACTTGAGGAAGGTTGCAGGTCTTCAAAAGGATTTGGACGTTGAAATAGACATAGATGTTCTGAGGAGGGCGATATCTGAAGTTATTGACGAACAAAAAAGAGCTGGGATTGATATTCCAACAGATGGACAGTTGATATGGCATGACTTCCTTCTAACAATTGCTTCAAGGCTTGAAGGATTTGAGATGAATGGTTTGGTGAGGTACTTTGACAACAACCTCTACTACAGAATACCAATAGTTAAGGGAAAGATTAGGAGGGTTAAAAGAATACTTCACGATTTTGAGGTTGCCTTTGAGATTGAAAGTAAGATTAAGGCAGTTATAAGCTTTTATACATTAACGAAGCTTTCTAGGAACGAATTTTATGGGAGTTACGAAGATATGCTTTGGGATCTCTGTGATGCAATAAGGGAGGAGATTAGATATCTTGAATCCATTGGAGTTAAATACATACAGATAGACGAACCTTCAATTCTTTATGCTGAAAAGAGGGAACTTGAATTTTTGAGAGATTTATTTAAAGAACTGACAGATGTTAAGTCTGAAACTATACTCATGACATACTTCGATTCAGCCGAAAGGATATTCCCAGAAGTATTGGACTTTGGATTCGATACGATTGGTTTGGACTTCGTTGAGGGTTACGAGGAGAACCTGAAGATTGTTGAGGAATTCAGCTTTGAAGGCATAAATGTTGGTATCTTTGATGGGAGGAATACAAAGATGGAGGATTTGAATGAAATTAGGGAGAGGCTTGAGAGGATAATTTCAATTGGAAACTTTAAGAGAATTTACGTATCACCAAATACAGGATTGGAATTCCTACCAAGGATAAAAGCTTATGAGAAGATGAGATTGGTTTCTAGTCTTAAGGAGGTGTTTGAATGAAGACAACTGTTGTGGGTAGCTATCCAAAACCAAAGTGGCTCCTGAGAATTGTCAAAATGTATAAGGATGGAGAGGTTGATGAGGAATTTTTGGAGGAGGCATACAGGGATTCTGTTAAATCCGTAGTTAAGGATCACGAGATTGCTGGAGTTGATATAATTTGGGATGGGGAGATGAGGAGGGAGGAGATGACATCATACTTTGCTGAAAGGATTGAGGGGTTTGAGATATACGGTGAGGTTAGAGTTTGGGGAAACGCATACTATCCAAAACCTTCCATAGTTGGAGAGTTGAGATACAGGGATGAACTTGCATTAAAAGACTTCCTATACCTTAAAGGTATAACCGACAGAGAGATAAAGGTTCCTATAACGGGTGCATATACCATAGTTGACTGGAGCTTTAACGAATACTACAAAACTAAGGAAGATGCAGTTTACTCCTTAGCTGAAGTATTAAACAGGGAGTTTAGAGAATTGGTCAAGGTTGGAGCGAAATACATACAGATAGATGAGCCCGCAATCCCAACACATCCAGATGAGATTGAGATTGCAAAGAATGCTGTTGAGATCATGGTGAAGGGTGTGAATGCATACGTAGGTATTCATATGTGTTATGGTAATTACAGGGCTATATTTCCAGATGTATTGGATTTCAAGGTTGACCAGATCGACTTTGAATTTGCAAACAGGAAGTTTGAAGATCTGAAGATATTGAAAGAATACGACTACGACAAGGATCTTGGATTTGGATGCATAGATGTTCACAGTAGGAGGATTGAGAGTGTTGATGAAGTTAAGAATGCCATAAGAATGGCTCTGGAGATAGTTGATCCAGATAGACTTTACGTAGATCCAGACTGTGGGATGAAGCTTTTGCCAAGAGATGTCGCATTTGAAAAGTTGAAGGTCATGGTTAAAGCTGTTGAGGAGTTAAAGGAGGAATTGGATATTTAAAAATTAAATTTCAATCCTTCAGTATGTCACTCAGATCCCACTCCTCCTCCTCAAACTCAAACTCCTCTTCAAACTCAATCTCTTCACCTTCCTCCCCTTCAACAACAAATCCCTCCTTCAAACTTAACAGTGCCTGCTTAACCATCTGCCTGTATTCGTTCAGATTTGGATTGTAGATTTGCCAAGCGAGTTTGCAGTCATCATCCTCCTTCTTCTCCATAGCCCTTATTCTATCAATTGTCTGTCTTGCAGTCTCATAAACCCAGTAATCCCTAACGTCACTCTCAACTGGTGACACATACTCAGGTCTCAGAGATACAAATATCCTGGCACCAACCTCAAAGTTTCTAATCTTTCCAACTATGGCAACAAGTTCTGGAACGTCAATCTCCATGAGACTTTCAAGTGCATCTGGTTGAAATCTACTTACATATCCATAGACTGCAGAGGTTGGATCACTCACCCTTATTCTCCATATACCAGAGTCTGGCTTTATCTCATCCTTGTCAAGCAAAGCTCCAACGAAGTAAACCCTGTTAACCCTCATCCCCAATGGTGTTAAGACGTATGTCGGTGACTTTTCATCCTCCTTTGGAAATCTGTATGTTGATCTGTTTAGCTCGTATGCAAATACCCTTCTGGCAACTTCCCTCTTCCTAAAGTTCATGCCAACACCTCCAAAAGCCTATCAACCTCACTTCCCTCAACACCACCAATCCTATCAACCTTCCTCACTAAAAGGTATCTACCACCTCTAACTCCAACTACCTTGTAGTATCTACCAAGTAGTAACTTTTTGAGTTCAGATAAAACAGCATTTCTGTCAAGCCTTTCAGATGCAATTCTCTTAGCTTTATTTAGATCTATTCCAGTTAAATCCCTTATGTTATCCTCATTCAATATTATTTCATAGAAGTTATCACCATCATCCAAAACCCCCTTGACTCTCAAATCGTCGTAACCCCTAACTTTACCATGTATCGGGCAGATTCCCTTTGTCATTACTCTATGACAACTACCACACCTATGAATCAAACCACTGTTCTGCTGAATTGAAACCAAGGCACCAACAATCTCAATCTCTCTTGGAGATTGAACTTCCTCATCTATCTCAACTATCTCACTAGTTCTACCTATATTTATCTGCATCCTACCTTGAAAGCTGTCAGTTACAACATTCTTAAATAGATAACTCTTCCCCTCCTCAACCTCCTCCTTACCAGACTTTGCCCATATGACAAACTTGATTATTCCCGTCTCGTCACCTACCAAACCAACTTGAGAAACACTTGGACTTGATGAGTCCCAAAGTTGAACAACCTTAGCCTTCAAACTAACCCACTCACCAGGTTTTTTTATCTCCTCAATCTTTACAAGTGGAGATTCAGATATCACCTTCTCCCTTGGAATCTCATACTCCCTGATAACCCAATTCCTCACAGTTCTAACCGCTTCACGCTCGGGAACCTTAAACTCCAACACGAGCAACTTCAACCTCTTGATTACCTCATCCCTATCGACATCGTATCCCAACCTCCCAAACTGTGAAACTATCTGATCTGCCAAACTTTCAATCTCCATAAAAGATGAGTTTGAATTGGGGTATTTAGAATTTATCTTTCAACATATTTTATTTTTAAACTCTTAGGTAAATATTTTAGTTTGAGATCAAATTTCAATTATGAAGGACAAAATTAAGATGTGGTTGACTGAGGAAGGAATTTTCAAGACTGAAATTTCAGATGAGAATGCAGATTGGCACTTCTTGGTTGAATTTCCTCCAAATTCAAAGCAGATGAGTGATATAATAAAGTTGAAGGGTAGAGATGTAATTTTGGTTGCAAGTGGCATCGCTTTGAGTGATAAACATTACAGTTCCCTCCATTCATTACCAGAGGATAAGAAGAAAGCTCTCATACACAGATGGAAGATAGATTTACTTTTCAGAGATGTAGAGTTCAGAATGATTCCAAATGCTGAGAGTGTAAAGCAGATCGAATTTCAGGTTCCACTGTATTTGGAAGATCTGAGAAAGTCAGATATAATGAAAGCTTTAAGGGATGTATTTAAATGTAAGTTGTATGTAATTTGGAATCTAAACTATGAGCTTGAAAAGAGAAAAGATTTGGATGCTATGTATCTTTAATCAATCTAAATCTCATTAGTAAATCTAATCGTCTAATAATAATAACTAAATTTATAAATTCAAAAGCAACTAAGTAATAAACTGTAAGGTAGAGACTGTCAAGACAAGGGTTAAGAATACAATTAACCAATAATATATGGTAGGGTTTATAGGGGAATTAATTGAAAGAGCTAAGAGGAGTAAGGTATTTAGGAGGAACAAGAAAAGTTTAGAAGTTAAGATATTGGCTGGATTATTATATTT